>PLHN01000296.1 GCA_003139975.1 Acidobacteriaceae bacterium | reverse complement strand
GGCCGCAACCTGCTCATCCGGGGAGCGGCGTGGGCCCCGGATATGCTGTTGCGCTGGTCACCCGAGCGGGCCACGGCGGCGATGGATTACGTACGGGGTATGAACCTGAACGCGATCCGTCTCGAAGGGCGAATGGAACGGGATGAATTCTTTGACTTGGCCGATCGCCAGGGCGTCCTGATCATGCCGGGATGGACGTGCTGCGACTTTTGGGAGAAGTGGAAGAACTGGACGCCCGAAACCGAGAAGATCGCGGCCGCTTCGCTCTCCGATCAGGCCGTACGTTTGCGGAACCACGCGAGCATGTTCGTTTGGCTTTACGGCAGCGATAATGCGCCGCCAGCGAAAATCGAAACTCTGTACTTGCGGGTTTTGAAGGAGGCGAGGTGGCCTAACCCCACCGTCTCCTCAGCGAACTCCCAGCGTACTAAAGTGACCGGTGCGTCCGGAGTAAAGATGACGGGGCCCTACGACTACGAGCCGCCCAATTACTGGCTCACCGACAGAAAAGCCGGCGGGGCATATGGATTCAATACCGAAACCAGTCCGGGTCCGGTGATCCCGACGTTGCAAAGCCTGAAGAAATTCATACCGGCCGATCACTTATGGCCGGTGGACGATTACTGGAATTACCACGCCGGACTCGAACGCTTCACCACCATCGGCAAGTTTGTGAATGGCATGGAACAGCGTTACGGCAACGCGGCTAACCTGGAAGACTTTCTGCGCAAGTCGGAGGCTATGAACTACGAAGCCCAGCGCGCTATGTTCGAGGCGTATGGCCGCAATAAGTATGAATCCACCGGCGTGATCCAGTGGATGCTCAACAATGCGTGGCCATCGATCATTTGGAACTTGTATGACTACTACCTTGTTCCGGGCGGCGCCTATTTCGGATCGAAGAAGGCGTGCGAGCCGTTGCACGTTCAGTATTCTTACGACGATGATTCGGTCGCTGTGGTGAATGGCTATGACCACGCATTCGCAGGGGCGAGCGTTAAGGCAACGATGTACGACATAAAAGCAGAAACGAAGGCGCGGCAGGAAATAACGCTCGATATTCCGGCAGACAGTAGCGTCCCGGCCTTGAAGCTCTCGAAAGTGAACGGCATCTCTGCGACTTATTTTCTGAAGCTCGAACTGCATGATGCCTCCGGCAAACTTGTGAGCGACAATTTTTACTGGCTCTCCACCAAGCCCGACAAGCTTGCTTGGGCAAAGAAATTCGAGGAGGTCTATACACCACAAAGCGCCTATGCCGACCTGAGCGCGCTAAACATTTTGCCGCCAGCAACACTTAAAGTCCGCAGCTCGCTCTCGCGGGACGGGAAGGAATCGGTGATTCACGCATCTGTCGAAAACCCGAGCTCCAGCCTGGCCTTCATGGTTCATCTGCGGGTCGCCAAAAGCGGCAGTGACGAGGATGTTGTGCCGATTTTCTGGGACGACAACTACGTCTCCCTCATGCCAGGGGAAAAACGCGAGTTGAGCGCCCGCTTCGAGTCTGACAAGAACCATGGCGACGGACTGGTGCTGACTGTCGATGGATGGAATGTGGTGGCGGCAAGCTCTCCAATCACAGTCGATGAAAAACGCTGATGCGTTTCGCGCCACTCCTCGCCTGTCAGAGCACAGAATGCGGCGAACGGGCCGAGTATGATAGGAACGCTTAGACGGCTTCCGATATGGTGACGATTCGCGATGTGGCAAAGGAGAGTGGCTTTTCCGCCACCACTGTCTCCATCGTGCTCAATAACGCTCCCCTGGCCCGCTACATTCCCATCGCCACCAAGAAGCGCATTGAGGGCGCCGCCAAGAAGCTCGGCTACCGCCCGAACCTGTTTGCCCGCTCCCTGCGCAGCCGCCGCAGCCACACCATAGGCGTGATGGTTTTCGACATGACGGACCCCTTTTGCACACTGGTGTTGCGCGGCATCGAGAACTCGCTCTACCAGGCATCCTATCTGCCGATTCTGACCGACGTTCAGAACGAGCGCGCCCGCTTCGAGCGGTATCTGGAAATGCTTCTGGACCGGCGCGTGGAAGCGCTCATAGTCGTGGCCAACTGGCTGTTCGTGAACATCGACGTTCTCGGCGATCTGGAAAAGAGCAACATTCCTACGGCGATGATTGGGCTGGAATTGAAGAACGATTCCATCAGCTCGGTCATCGTCGATAACGAACTCGGCGCCTACACGGCCGTGGAGCACCTGTACGCACTGGGGCATCGCAAGATTGCGTTCATCCGAGGACCCAGAACTCTGACCGACAGCGCTCCCCGCTGGAAGGGTGTCCGCTCGTTCGCGAAAGCCCGTGGCCTGGAGTTGGACCCACACCTAATTGTGGATCTTCCCGAGTCGCGCGACCCGACTTCCAGTTTTGAGACCGGCTACAAACTAACCGAGGACATGCTCAAAACCAAGCGTCCCTTTACCGCGCTGATGGCGTTCGACGATATGACCGCGTTTGGGTCGATCCGCGCCCTTAGCAAGGCTGGATTACGGGTGCCGGAACAGTGCTCGGTGATCGGTTTTGACGACGTTGCAGCGTCGAGTCTCTGCACCCCTCCTCTCACCTCGATTCGGCAGCCCATGGCGGCGATGGGCGCAATGGCGGCCAGCATCGTCCTGGAAGGAATCAACGCCGTGCTGGAAAAGCGCGACCTGCCGGCAGTTCACCGCAAACTGGCCCCCGAGCTGGCTGTCCGCGATTCCACCCGCAGCCCGGTGTAGAAAAAGGAAGCGGGCCTTTCAAGCCCGTTGCCTCGTCAGATGGATCAGAATGTAAATCTCGCCGCAAACTGGAATTGGCGCGGCGTATTAGCGTCAGATGTAATCTGGCCGAACCCTTGGCCAGGCGCCCAACCGCCGCTCGCGTTGTCCGACACATTCGGCGCCGAGAACTGTTTCTTATTGGCGACGTTGTAGGAAGATACGTCGAAGCGTAGGTTTCGCTTTTCCCCAAGTTTGAAGTTCTTGGAGAGCGTGAAGTCAAACTCATTCGCTCCCATCGTGCGCACATGATCAAGGTATGCCGGCGCATTGCCAGGCACAAACTGTGAGGCAGGCACCGCGAAGCAGTCGGGCGTGAACCACTGTGCTGCGGTGTGCGGCGCGCCCTTGCTCGGATCGCAGGTCATATCCGCCCGCTGATTCAGATAGATGTTTCCTCCAGCCTGGGGCGACTGGATCGGAACCCCGCTGCTTAGGTAGAAGATTCCATCGGCGGTCCAGTTGCCGAGGATGGCATTCGACACTCCATTCAGATTCACCGCCCTGCCATTCCCAATTGGCAGGTCATAAGATGCCTGCCATGTGAATTGATACTTCACGTCCTGGCGGCTGACGGAGTGTTCAAGGTTCAGGTTCCTCGTGTCCTGGACCGATCCGACAAAGTAGCCAACAAAGCCCAGCGGAGAACTGCTGTTGTCCGTCATCAGCTTGGCCCAGGTAAAAGAGCCGAGCGTGGTGAAGTGATGGGTCAGGCGCTTCTGCACCTTGGTCTGCAG
>PLHN01000346.1 GCA_003139975.1 Acidobacteriaceae bacterium | reverse complement strand
TACTTCAGCAAGCCGTTAGCGGCTGACAAAGTTGCCGACAAGCTGCGAGGCGACTATCCCGAAGCTCTCGTCCGAGCACAAACGAGCGGCGGGCGATCATGACCGAGCACCACATGAGGAGTGTATTTCATTATGGCAACCGCGCTTGCGCTCTTAGTGTCCGCTGACCCAGCCACAATTCAGCAGTTCAGCTACGCCCTACAGGAATTCTCTATTTCGCCTGATGTGTGTCGAGATGTACTGGAGGCTGTCCGCCGATTGAACCGCCAAAAGTTCGATGCTGTTGTTGTCGATCTCCCGCTAGTAGAACAATGCGGGCTGATCTTGAACGAAGTGCATCTCTCCCCATCAAACCGTACCGCAGTGACATTTGCCATTAGCAGTAGTGATGCTGAAAGCGCCGCTTTCCGGAGATCGTCCGAGTTTGTCCTGGAGAGGCCGCTTTCGTTGCAGTCCATCCGCAATACACTCAAGCCTGCTTACGGACTGATTTTGAGAGAACGACGACGCTACTTCCGGTGTCCCATTTCTATCCCCGTCACCATCCTGAGGCAAAACCTGCCTGCAGTTCGCTGTTACAGCGTGAACATCAGCGAAGGGGGCATGGCCGTCAGTACGCTCGTTCCTTTCATCGCAGGAGAAGACGTGCAGGTTCAGTTCACCTTACCGGATCACGAAGGACTATTCGTGGCAGAATCGACAATCTGCTGGTTGAAATCGGGCCGTCTCGGTGTTCGCTTTGCGTCTGTTGCGGAGAAGCACAAGTCCGATCTACAGGACTGGCTCTCACAAAAGCTAGAAGAGACGCTTCCGGAATTCGTTGCCGGGAAGTTCCGAAAGCAAATAGGAAACACGGTTTAAGAAAGAGCGTGGGTAAGGCCGCCCGATGCCGATCCAGACGGGGAAGTTGTAACGCCACTCTGAGTATGCGCAGGTCCGACCGTGGCCGCCCTTTACTTAGCCGTGGGTCGTCCCTGCATTAGCGCGGTGGGATCGTAGGTCGGGGGAAGCGTTCGGGTCATCGGGCATGCCATTGACTCGACCCAGTATCTCGCTGACCTTTCGCACAAGTTCATCCGGGGAAAAGGGTTTCTCCAAGAAGTCGCCCACGCTGGCGATTTGTGCGGGACCGCCCAGTGCTTCCTCAGGATACCCAGAAATAAGCAGAAACTTCATGTTTGATCGCAACTCCACAACCTTTTCCTTCAATTGGACACCCGTCAATTGTGGCATCGCGAGATCGGTCACAACCAAGTCAATGTGCGCCAGATTGTTTCGACAGATGGATAAACCTTCCGCGCCGTCTTTGGCTTCAAACACACGGTAGCCGTTCTTTTCCAGTGCCGTCTTCATCAGCTTTCGCAAACTGGACTCGTCTTCGACCACAAGAATGGTCGCAATTGTCTCGGGGGTTGGCTTTGGAGATGAACCTGTTGAATTGTGGGCTTCTGCCAATTTGGGAAAATAAATGCGAAATGTAGTGCCTCTACCCTGCACACTAGCTATGGTGATGTGTCCGCCACTCTGCTTGACAATGCCGTATGTGGTCGATAGCCCAAGTCCGGTTCCTCTTCCTGTTTTCTTCGTGGTAAAGAAAGGCTCAAAGATGTGGGCCAAAGTTTCAGCATCCATCCCTTCCCCGGTGTCGGTGACAGAAAGCATGACGTAATCACCCGTCACGACTTCAAAGTAACGGCTGGCGAATTCCTCATCCAGTACTACCTCAGAGGTTTCGATGCTTATTTTCCCGCCCTGTGGCATGGCATCGCGAGCATTCACCACCAGATTAATCAGGATTTGCTGGACCTGCGCCGGATCGGCTTTCACCTTTCCTAAGTCAGGATGCAACACAGGAATGACATCAATGTTGGCGGGAATGAGGCGCCGGAGAAGCTTGTGCGTCTCCCAAACCGAGGCGTTCAGGTCCAGCACGGTTGGTTCGATCAACTGTTTGCGGCTGAACGCCAGTAATTGTCGGGTTAACGATGCCGCTTTCTGGCTTGCGCCTTTGATCTCTGCCAAGTGGAGCCGCAGCTCTTCGTTTTCTATCTCCCCTTGCGCCATCAGATCGCTGTAACCCATGATGATGCCCAAGTAGTTGTTGAACTCGTGGGCAATTCCACCTGCCAGATGGCCTACCGCTTCCATCTTCTGAGCCTGATGCAATTCGTCTTCTGTGCGCTTACGCATGCTGATGTCCCGGAGAATGACCGTGTAGAGCCTTTCCGCGCCGGTCTTTACTTGCGAGATCGTGGCTTCGACCGGAAAGTCTTCCCCATCGGCTCTTACAGCCATCAACGTTCCGGGCGATTCCAAAGAGCGGCTGGAAACGCCTGTTTGTCCGAAGCTCCGGATGTGTTCCCTATGAGCATCGCGGAACTTCCGTGGTATGAACCTATCGATAGTTTGCCCAATGGCCTCGGTTGCTGGGCAGCGGAAGATTTTTTCTGCGGCTCGGTTGAAGACGATAATCTTCTGATCGTTATCGACTGTAATGATGGCATCCATCGCAGAACTGATTATTCCTAGCAACCGCTCTTGGCTATCTCGAAGGGCCTCGTCAGCCCGCTTGTGCTCCGAAATATCGACTACCGTGCTTTCTTCGATCAAGCTTGGCTTATCGTCTCCGGGCGCTGAAGGCTTTGCGCCACGGCGTACTTCCAGTTGAGCCGACGCTAGGCGAGCAAGGATGAGCAGAGCGTCTCTATGCGCGGCTGGCAGTTCGCGGGGTAAGCGATCCATCACACAGAGCGTGCCCAGTGCGTACCCCTCCTTGGTCAAAAGAGGAGCGCCTGCGTAGAACCGAATCCCGGCACGTGTGACCATTGGACCATTGAAAAACCGCTCGTCCATCGCAGTATCTGCTATCACTAGCAAATCGCGTTGGAGGATGGTCTGCCCACAGATTGAATCTTCGCGAGGGATTTCAGGATAGTCCCAGCCCACCCTTGACTTGAACCATTGCCGGGTGGCATCAATGAAGCCAATCAGTCCGATAGGGGTACCACAAAGATAAGCTGCAAGTCGTGCAGTCTGGTCAAAGAGTTCTTCGGGGGACGTATCGAGCACGTGGCAGTCTTCCAGCGCCGCCAAACGCGCCACTTCCTCCTCTGACAACCGGGACTGCATGTCTCACCCCAGACTTCCTTGGAGCGACCTTTTCCAAGCAGAGTTACCCATGAATACCCCCTTGTCTAGTGCCTATCTAAACCCCAATCTAAAATCGCTCTCCTGGATGATGCAGCAGGTTGGGTAGTGAGGCGGTCGCTGGACGAGCACAAAGTGCTGGAGCCGGACAGCAAAAGCCCAAGGCCAGCGCAAGGGAAAAGCAGCAAGCCTGATCGGGCGGAATTATTTATTCGTTTGCCGCATGACCACGGGCGTTCTTCTGCATGTGAACCCTACGGCAATGTTCACGGAACAGGCTTTCTAGTTTGCGGTGCTGCTCTTCGGCGGTGCCAATGTCATCCCCCGTCGTAAAGATCACGTCTTTGCAATGGGAGCAGCGGGCTTTGATGGGTATTCTTTCCACTTCCAAGAGGATGACTAGATGCGGGTTCTTCTCCGGGTCCATCTAGACAAACTAGCCAGACGCCACACGCTTGTATGTGGCTGGGATCACAGCGGCATGTGAGGCGAGGGGAGGTTTTGCGTGGAGATGAAAAAACGGCGCAAATTTCGGTGACCGCGTTTTTGTCTGGGGTCATCCGGGCGCGTTCGTAGTGTTTGAAATTGAGTCCGGTGGCGTTTACGGGTCAATTTTGATCAACGCAAATCAACCTTCTGGCGTGTTATAGTGGCGATGAGGCGGTTACCCCCTTCTCCTCTTTCAGGTCTTCT
>PLHN01000357.1 GCA_003139975.1 Acidobacteriaceae bacterium | reverse complement strand
GAGAAGATCCTGACCCGCGCGGCGGACCGCGTTCCTATGTTCGAAAACCTCGAGGTCAATCCAAAGCGGGCGTGGGCTGGGCTGTATGAGATGACGCCGGATCATCATCCGATTCTGGGTGAGTCTCCCGAAGTGCCCGGCTTTTTCTTTGCCAACGGTTTCAGCGGGCACGGCGTCATGCATGCTCCGGCCACGGGGAAGATACTGAGCGACCTGATTTTGACCGGGAATACAGACCTGATTGATGCTTCACTGCTAAACTTCTCTCGCTTTGCTGAAGGCCGTACCATTCACGAGACCGCAGTGTTGTAGAAGTGCACTCTAACGGACGAGCATCGTCGTGCGAAGATCAAGGCCCGCCGTGGCAGTCCATGAACTCAACTACTGGCTCACAACCGTGGAGATGCCAACGCCTCCCGCGCAACCGCTACCGGAGACTGCCGATGTTGCCGTCATCGGCGCGGGATATACAGGGCTCTCGGCCGCATTAGCTCTGGCCAAGCGTGGCGCGAGGGTGGTTGTGCTGGAATCGCAAACCATTGGCTGGGGCGCAAGCTCGCGCAATGGCGGAATGGTGCTCACCGGGATGAAGCTCGGCGTCAACAAATTAATCTCGATGTATGGGCGCGAGCTGACGCGGCGGATGTATGCAGCTTCGCTCGAGACCATTGACGCGGTGGAGCGCATCGTAAAAGCAGAAAGCATCGCCTGCGACTTTGCGCGCACCGGCCATCTGGAGGTCGCATGCAAACAGGCGCACTTTGACGATTATGCGCGGCAGGTGGAAGTAATCGCCCGCGAGTTCACTCATCAGCTGCGGGTGGTGCCGCGCGGCGACCTGCGCAGCGAAATTGGTTCCGACATTTATTACGGCGGCATGGTGGATGAAATCAGCGTCGGCGTGAACCCGGCGCGCTATGTGGCCGGATTGGGAACGGCGGCGATGCGGGCGGGGGCGCACGTCGCCGAGCGGACAAAGCTCGAAAGCGTTGCCCGCGCGGTGAACAACGGCAAGCCCGGATTCCGTCTGACCACTTCTCGCGGCACCCTCTGGGCGCGCAACGTTTTCGTCGGCACCAGCGGCTACACAGGCGGGGCCACGCCGGCACTGCAGAAGAAGATCATCCCGATCGGGTCCTTCATTATCACAACCGAAATCCTGCCGGAAACCCTGGCGCGCGAACTCAGCCCGCGCAACCGCCAGATCTACGACTCGAAAAACTATCTTTATTACTATCGGCTGACGCCCGACAATCGTATGCTGTTCGGCGGGAGGGCGGCATTCTTTCCCGAGACCGATCAAACCATTCGCAAGAGCGCCGAAATTCTTCGCCGCGGCATGATTGAAGTTTATCCGCAGCTGCGCGATGCAAAGGTCGAATACGTGTGGGGCGGAACGCTCGATTTCTGTTTCGATATCATGCCGCATGCCGGCCAGATTGACGGCATGTACTTCGCGGTTGGATACGCCGGCCATGGCGTCGCCATGGCAACCTGGCAGGGACAGAAAATGGCCGAATGGATTGCAGAAGGAAAGACCGACAATCCATTCACTGAGATCAAGTTCCCGGGCGCGCCGCTAGGGCTCTATAACGGCAACCCGTGGTTCCTGCCGTTCGCGGGCGCGTACTATAAGGTGCTCGACTGGATTTCGTAAAGATCAGGTGTCAGGTTTCAGGAAGCGCTAGCCGTTGCCTTCGGCTTTCCTGAGACCTGCGACCTGACACCTGAGACCTTGTTTGGAGAACCCCATGTCACTCTTTGGCTTCATCGAATACAAAGACGCCAGTCCTGAAGTGCGTGCCATCTACGACGACATTATGGCAACGCGCAAGACGGACTGGATCAACAACTTCTGGAAATCGATTGCGCACGATCCCGCCACGCTCAAGCGTACATGGGAGAGCATCACGCAGATCATGGCGCCGGGGGCGCTCGATCCGCTCACGAAAGAGATGATTTATGTGGCCGTTTCCGCGAGCAACGGGTGCGAATACTGCATTGCGTCACACACCGCCTCTGCCCGCAAACAGGGGATGACCGACGCGCAGTTCAAAGAGCTAATGGCCGTCGTCGGCATGGCCAACGAAACGAACCGGTTGGTTAAGGGTTACCAGGTGGAGATCGACGACCGTTTCAAGCCGCAAACAAAGTAGAAATCTTGCAGGCCACGCGGCCCGGCAACGGCGCATCCCACGAAGTTTTATAATTGCTGCACTGATCTGGGGAGGTGAGGCATGGCCGAAATGACGATGGTTCCGGTTGCGACCCACGGATTTTACGTCGATGGGAAGTGGCTGGAAGAAGGTGACATCGTCGAGATTCGTGCTCCCTATGACGGCGCAGTGATTGCGCGTGTCTATCAGGGGCGCCGCGAACATGCCGAGGCCGCCATTACCGCAACAGTTAAGGCTTTCGGAACGACACGCCGCCTGCCGGCCTTCGAACGCCAGCGCGTGCTACGCCGGATCGCAGACGGAATTCACGGCCGCAAAGAGGAGTTTGCGCGGACACTCGCGCAGGAAGCCGGCAAGCCCATCAAAAGCGCGCGCATGGAGGTCGACCGCGCCGTCTTCACCTTTAATATCGCCGCCGAAGAAACGGTTCGCGGCTATGGTGAATACTTGCCGCTCGACTGGCAGCAGTCGACCGCCGGGCGCTGGGGCATCGTAAAGCGTTTTCCGCTGGGTCCGATCGCGGGCATCACGCCCTTTAACTTTCCACTAAACCTGGTGGCCCACAAAGTCGCGCCCGCGATTGCTGCAGGCTGCCCAATCGTGCTAAAGCCCGCGCCGCAGACGCCGCTCAGTTCGCTGCTGCTGGCCGAAGTGATTCAGCAGGCGGGATGGCCCGATGGCGGCTTCAACGTAGTGTTGCTTTCGAACGAGGATTCCGGACTGCTGGTCACCGACGATCGAATCAAATTGATCAGCTTCACGGGTAGCGCGGCGGTGGGCTGGGCGATCAAGGGCAATTCGGGCAAGAAGAAAGTTCTGTTGGAACTCGGCGGCAATTCCGGCGTCATCGTGCACAGCGACGCCGATCTTGCCTACGCCGCTGACCGTTGCGTCACCGGAAGTTTTGGCTACGCAGGCCAGGCATGTATATCCGTGCAGCGCATTCTGGTGGAGCATTCCGTGTATGGAAAGTTCGTCGAGTTGTTCATGGCCGGAGTCGGCAAACTGAAGCTGGGAGATCCGCTCGACGAGTCGTGCGACGTAGGCCCGATGATCCGGGAGAGCGACGCGATCCGAGCTTACGACTGGGTACAGGAGGCTGTACGCGGCGGGGCTCGCTTGCTGTGCGGCGGAAAGCGCAAAGGGTCCATGCTGGAACCGACTGTGCTAACCAGTACCAAGTCCGATATGAAGGTGAACTGCCAGGAAGTTTTTGCGCCGGTGGTAACGGTCGAACCCTACAACGACTTTGCCTCCGCTTTACGCGAGGTGAACAATTCCGCCTATGGGCTACAGGCTGGATTGTTTACCCGCGACGCCAAGCTCATCTTCCAAGCCTACGAAGAACTCGAAATCGGCGGCCTGATCGCTGGCGATGTGCCTACTTTTCGAATTGACCACATGCCTTACGGGGGTGTGAAAGACTCCGGGTTGGGACGGGAGGGTCTGCGCTACGCCATCGAAGAAATGACGGAACCAAAACTCCTGGTCATGAATTTGCGTTGAGAGACGGCTTCTTGTGTTGAAAAACTCAACGGACTTCTCGGCTCGACTCAGCTTTCTTGTTTCAGCAATAAAGAAAACCTATCGCTAGACTATTCCCAAATGCTTGTCAACTGTTATACTCACGTGTTTTAGTGCTGTGCGTCACATCGACAAGTGACGCAATTTGGAACTGCGGTTAACCGGGAACCCAGAAAACCGGCTCCTGAGACTACTAAGTCGTCATTCAATGCAGATCTTTCCACGCAGCAGCAATGCAATTGCCAGGGCCTCGCTGTTTGGCGCGGTCTTTGTTGTGGCCGCCCTGTTCTGGGTGTTGGCGCAGCTCCAGCGTTCGCCCTATATCACCTGGGAGGGCGTGCGCAAGCCGCAGCCGGTGCCGTTCAGCCACCAGCATCATGTGACGGGGCTCGGCATCGATTGCCGCTATTGCCACACCTCGGTCGAGCAGTCGAGCTTTGCGGGTATTCCTCCGACCAAGACCTGCATGAACTGCCACTCCCAGATCTGGACCAATGCCGCCTATCTCGAACCCGTGCGTGAAAGCTTCCGTACCGGGCGGTCGCTCGAATGGTCGCGCGTCAACCAGTTGCCCAACTTTGTTTACTTCAATCACAGCATTCACGTGAATAAAGGTGTGGGCTGCAACACCTGTCACGGCCCGGTGGACAAGATGCCGCTGATGTATCAGTATGCGTCGCTGCAGATGGAATTCTGCCTCGATTGCCACCGCGCGCCCGAAAAATATCTGCGGCCGCGCGAGCAGGTGTTCAATATGCGCTATCAGCCGCCGGTCAACGATCCGATGGGGAAGAACGACGTAGCTTTCGGTGGCAAGAGTTACAACGACCAGATCGCCCTCGGCGCGGCGCTCAAGGACGCGTATAAAGTTCGCTCGGTAGAAGACATTACGAGTTGCAATACCTGCCATCGCTAGCGGCTGGCGGGGAACGTGGGAAACGATCGCAAAACTCAGCAATTGGATTGATATCCGGAATTTGAAATTGAAGATGAGCATGGACGATCACAAATTGAAGTCAGCCGGCGCGGATGTTTGTCCCAGCAAGCGCAAGCACCTCGACTTGGCGACGGTGAAAGCGCAGATCGAGCAGACGACCGGCCCCGAATATTGGCGCAGCCTGGAAGAACTGGCTGGCAGCGAAGAGTTTCAGGAAATGCTGCACCGCGAATTTCCCACGGGCGCATCCGAGTGGCTGGATTCGTTCTCGCGCCGCGGCTTTCTGCAAACCATGGGCGCGTCGCTCGCGCTCGCCGGTCTCACCGGCTGCACGCGCATGCCGCTCACCGAGATCGTGCCCTACGTCAAGCAGCCGGAGAACGTGATTCCCGGTAAGCCCAAGTATTACGCCACCGCGTTCACGCTCGGCGGCTATGCCTCGCCCGTGCTGGTCGAGAGCCACATGTTCCGCCCGACCAAGATTGAGGGCAATCCGGAGCATCCGGCGAGCCTGGGCGGCACCGATATTTACGCGCAGGCTTCGATTCTCGACTTATACGATCCCGACCGCGCCCAGAACGTCACTTACCTGGGCGATGTGCGCTCGTGGAGCGCGTTCATGGACGCCGTGAAAGGCCCGATGAACGTGCAGCAAAGCATGGCGGGCTCGGGCGTGCGCATCCTGACGCAGGGAGTTTCTTCGCCCACGTTGGCGGCGCAAATTAAGGACTATCTCGCGGCGCATCCGCAGGCGAAGTGGCATGTGTGGGAGCCGATCAACCGCGACAACGTCTACGAAGGCGCAAAGATGGCCTTCGGCGAGGTGGTCGAGACTCGCTACGACTTGTCGAAGGCCGATGTGATCGTTTCGCTCGATGCCGACTTCTTGTACGCCGGGTTCCCGGGATCGACGCGCTACATCCGCGACTTCGCCGCCCGTCGCAATCCTGACGGCAATATGAACCGGCTGTACGTCGTCGAGAGCACGCCGAGTTCGACGGGGATGAAGGCGGACCACAGACTGCCGATGACGACCGCTGCGATCGGGGCACTCGCGCGAGATCTGGCAGCGCGGCTTGGCGTCGGCGGAATGACGGCGGGAGAAGGAGGGCCGGGAGCGACATGGCCTGCGCGGTTCTCTACGCGTGCGGCTATAGACCTTAGAACGCACGGCGGGTCGAGTGTCGTCATCGCTGGCGATCATCAACCTCCAGTGGTCCATGCGCTTGCCCACGCAATAAACGGGAAGCTTGGCAACGTCGGCAAAACGGTCTTCTATAGCGAGCCGGCGGATGCTAACCCGGTGACTCGCAGCGCGTCCTTGCATGCGCTAACCGAAGACATTCGCGCGGGCAAGGTCGACCTATTGCTGATCCTCGGCGGAAATCCTGCCTACGATGCCCCCGCTGAGTTGGAATTCGCTTCGGCGCTGAAATCGAATGCGGTCAATTTGAAGGTCTATCTCGGATCACACCGCAACGAGACCGCCGAGCTCTGTCAGTGGCACGTTCCAGAAGCGCACTATCTTGAATCGTGGAGCGATGCCCGCGCTTACGACGGCACGGCGTCGATTATTCAGCCGCTAATTGAGCCGCTCTACAACGGCAAGACCGCGCACGAAATTATTACGATCCTTGCGGGCCAATCGGGAGTGACTGGACATGATCTGGTGCAGCAATACTGGCAAAAGCAGCACGCAGGCGCTGACTTTGACGCCTTTTGGCGCAAGTCTCTTCACGACGGATGGGTTGCCGGGACGATGTTCGCGCCGAAAAGCGCGGCCGTCAAATCCTTGACATTCCCAGACGCACAACCGAAAGGTGCCGACGCCATCGAACTCAACTTCCGCCGCGATCCCTCCATCTACGACGGCCGCTTCGCGAACAACGGCTGGTTGCAGGAACTTCCGAAGCCGCTGACCAAGCTAACGTGGGACAACCCAGTCATGATCGGCCCCGCGATGGCCGAGCGCATGAAGCTCAATTTCAAAGATGTCGTCGAGCTTGAGTTCAACGGAAAAAAAGTCAAAGGTCCGATCTGGATTCAGGCGGGTCATCCCGACAATTCCGTCACTGTCTTCCTCGGCTACGGACGTGCGAAAGCCGGCCGCATAGGCACTGGCGCGGGATTTGATGTGTATCCCATGCGGCCCAGTCAGAATCCGTGGTTCGCGACAGGCGTGAAGCTGACCCCGACGGGCGAGACTTACAACCTTGCCAGCACGCAGGGCTACCAGACGATGGAAACGCCCGATGGCGGCAAGCGTCCGCTGGTGCAAGAGCGCAGCCTCGAGGAATACAAGAAGGAACCGAGCTTCGCGAAGGAAGGCGAGCCGCCGAAGGAACTCACTCTATATAAGCCGGAGGAGTTCCCGTATAACAAGGAGACTTACGCCTGGGGCATGTCGATTGACCTGAACAAGTGCGTCGGTTGCAACAACTGCATCGTCGCCTGCCAGTCGGAAAATAACATTGCGGTCGTGGGCCAGGAGCAGACCCTGAAAGGCCGCCACATGCACTGGATTCGCGTGGATGCCTACTACAACGGTCCGCGCGAAAATCCCAAAGGCTTCTTCCAGCCGGTGCCGTGCATGCAGTGCGAGAACGCACCCTGCGAACTGGTTTGCCCCGTGCAAGCGACCCTTCACAGCAGCGAAGGCCTGAAC
>PLHN01000511.1 GCA_003139975.1 Acidobacteriaceae bacterium | reverse complement strand
GCGATGGGCGCTGCGCGTTTCATCTGCTTTAGCCGCTGAGGTCGCGGACCACGACCTTCCCGCAATCTCGATACTTGTGTCAAGGCAGAAAGGCCACAATGGTAGAGTTCTTCGCCGGCCCAACCCCGGCCGGCAGGACGAGCAGGGGCGTCGTCTCGGTCGACTCCCTTTCATGATCCCGGGGGACGCTCGCGCCTGGTCTGCCGGTCGCTGGTGTCGTTGACTAAAGCAAGCGAATTTCGATATCGAGTCCCCATGGTTGTGGCCGTTCGGAAAGATCGAAGGCACGGTTCCCACCCGGCAGGCCCACTACCCCAAAAATTAACATGGTTTTAATGTTGGGGCTGTCATGAACCGTTAACATTCCCTCCATGCCCGACCAACCACTGCAAATTGAAGAGCTTCACGGGTCGCGGGAGGGAATCCGCATCCTGCGTCTTTCGGGGCCACTGTCGCTGACCAACGTGTTTGGCTTCCAGGCGAAGGTGCGCGCCGACACCTCGCGCGGCCTGATTCTGGACTTCACCGCGGTTCCGCTTGCCGATTCAGCTGGAATTGGAGCCCTGGTGGGGGCTTACGTCAGCCGACAAAAAGACGGCCGGTCGCTGGGGTTGGTGGGCGTGAATCAGCGAATTCACCAGGCGCTCGAAGTGACGCGAGTGGATAATTTCTTCCGGTTCTTTGCTACGGTGGAAGAAGCAGAGCAGGCAGCCGCGTAGAAATAAGAAAGGCGGCCTGTTGAGCCGCCCTTCGGATGTTCCGAATTTTGATGGTGGTTTAGACGCCCTTGACGTTCTCTGCCTGCCAGCCCTTCGGCCCTTTTACAACGTCGAACTGAACTTGCTGACCTTCTTGGAGGCTGCGGAAACCGTTGGCCTGAATGGCGGAGAAGTGCACAAACACATCCTCGCCGTTCTGGCGGCTGATAAACCCGTAACCCTTTGCGTCGTTAAACCACTTTACTGTTCCTGTTTCCATGGTGTTGCCGTGTTCCTTTTGTGTTGAAGTATGCGCTGAAGCTTGTTGGATAGTGCAGGCAGGTCACGCTGTAGAGCGGGGTACTGCTTACAACCGCAAAGATCAAACGCGCTTGTAGTATAGCCAACTTTGGCGGCCCAATGCTAGCCAGTTCTGCCCATACCTAAGTAACTCCGGTCGCTGTCCTCGGCAACCGCGCCCCCTATTTGCAACTTTCTAAAGCCTGATTCATCATAGAGTTATGCGAATCGGGATGGGAAATTCTTGGTTAGTGGCAACTGTCTTACTCTGCGCCATGTCCTTACCGGCTCAGGCAGATTTGATCGAGGACGTGCGCACGCAGTTGTCCCGGAACGCCATTTCTAGCGCCGAGGCTGAGCTCTCCAGTTACAAATCGCGGCAGGGCGTGACGCCGGAGTACTTAGAGGCGCTCTCGTGGATGGCGCGGGGCGCCGCGACAAGCCAGCAATGGGATAAAGCCGCTTTCTATGCGACTGAAACCCGTACCCTGGGCGAGCAGCAGCTCGCCAAAGGTAGACTCGATGCCGAGCCGCATCTGCCGATCGCCCTGGGCGCGGCGTACGAAGTTCTGGCGCAGAGCATGGCGGAAAAGGGACAGGGACCGGCGGCGGTTCGGTTGCTTCGCGGGGCGCTGGCACGCTATGGAACGACTTCGATCGGCCCGCGGCTACAGAAGAATCTGAACTTACTGTCGCTGGTGGGCCATCCGGCTCCGGCGCTCGAGACTACGCAGTATCTTGCGCCGAAGCCGCCCGCTTTGGCCTCGCTGAGGGGCAAGCCCGTTCTTCTGTTTTTCTGGGCGCACTGGTGTGCCGACTGCAAGGCCGAGGTGCCCGTGATCGCACGGCTACGGCAGGAGTTCGCTCCGCAAGGGCTCGCCCTCATCGGCCCCACCCAGCTCTACGGCTATGCCGCGTATGGCAACGATGCCACCGCCGCGCAGGAGTATGACTACATCGAGTTAGTCCGTCAGCGGTACTACTCAACCCTGCTCGATATGCCGGTGCCGTTGAGCAAACAGAACTTCAAGGTCTACGGTGCAAGCACGACCCCGACCCTGGTGGTGCTGAATCGCGCCGGCCTGGTTACGATGTACCACCCTGGGGCTATGTCCTACGAGGATTTGCGCGAGGCCCTGCTCAAGGCGAGCGCTTCCGGAAAACCGGGGCAATGAACCCCGGGGCAATAAACCCTGGGCCGCGGACCTGAAGCACACGTCTATCGTGGTTACCAAGGGAACTTACAACCGGTAGTTCCGGCGGCAAAGCCCTTTCGCGCGGGTCAGAATAGTTGTATCGATGACCTCCTCGTCCTGTGCTGCTGCGCCAAAGCGTGTTGAACACCCGGCCACGGGGGATCCCCCGCTCGGTTTTCTATCCTCTCAGCGATCCACTCTGCTGTTATCCCTCCTCCTGGTCGTAGCTGTGCAGGTTTCCTACAACACGGTCGCGCGCAATGGGTTTATCAACTATGACGACGAGCGGTACATCGTTAACAACCCGCATATAAAGGCAGGATGGACGTGGTCCACGGTGAAATGGGCCTTCACCACCTTCCACGAGGGGAACTGGACTCCGCTTTCGTGGCTTTTTCACATGCTCGACTATCGGCTCTTCGGCTTGAGCCCGGGTGGCCATCACTACGTCAGCGTTTTGCTGCATGCTGCAAACGCCGTCCTCCTGTTCCTGCTGTTTCAGCGCGCCACGGGATTTCGCTGGCGCAGCCTGATGGTGGCCGCTCTGTTCGCTCTTCACCCCATCAATGTTGAGTCTGTCGCTTGGGCGGCGGAATTGAAGAATGTGCTGAGCATGATGTTTGTTCTGCTCGCCCTGCATGCCTACGTTTGGTACACGCGAAGACCCGCCCTCTATCGCTACGCGGCGGTGTTTCTTCTCTTTGCACTCGGTCTGTTAAGCAAGTCGCAAGTCATCACCTTTCCATTCCTGCTCTGGTTGTGGGACTACTGGCCGCTTGGCAGGATCTTCCCTTCGGCTTCTTCAGACAGTCGCCTGCAAGGCGGTAAGCCAGCCAATTTGTGGTACGGATGGCTGGCATTGGAGAAACTGCCGCTTCTGCTGCTATCCGCGGCGAGCGCCGTGATTACGATGGCCGCCGAAAAGGCCGGGGCTGCCGTTGAGAGCTTTGCCCGCTTCGGCCTCCCTTTACGACTGGAAACTGCTTTGATCGCCTACGTCGGTTACCTGGAAAAGGCGTTCTGGCCCTTAAGTCTCGTCGCACTCTATCCGCACCCCACCCGGCTCTACCCGGTCTGGCAAGTAGTTGGAGCCGCGCTATTGCTAGGGTCGGTCACAGTCTGGGTCCTTCTTGCCCGCAAGCGGCGATATCTTGCCGTTGGATGGTTCTGGTTTCTCGGAAGCCTGGTGCCGATGATTGGACTGGTGCAGGTTGGTCCTCAGGCAATGGCGGATCGTTTCGCTTACCTGCCCCTGATCGGAGTGTTTCTCATGCTGATCTGCCTGGTGGCCGACTGGGCCCAGGCGCGCAACGTGCCCGACAAACGCCTTGCCATTCCAGCCATTGCCTCGCTGCTCGTGCTCGGTGTCCTGACTCATATTCAACTTGGTTATTGGCACGATATCCCCACCTTCTGGGAGCGCACAGCGAGACTGACTAAAAACAACTACGTGGCCGAAACCAACCTCGGAGATTATCTGTTCAATGCCGGGCGAGCGGAGGAAGCCGTTGTCCATTTTCGCGCTGCTGTGGCTATTCGCCCCGACGACCCGCTCGTCAACATGAATCTTGGCGCTTATGAAGAAAGCCACGGCAACCTGTCGGGCGCCATCGCGCGCTATCAGACAGTCGTTCTCCACACCACGGACGCGGATGCTCGATCTTCAGCCTATGCCAGCCTGGGATTCGCGTATCGCGGAATAGGACAGTCGACAAAGGCACGGCAGTGTTTTGAGGCGGCGGTTTCGCTTGTGCCTGGTCGCACGCGGGCTATGGTCGGCCTCGGCCTGCTCGCCCAGGAGAATGGCGACTGGGCCGAGGCCATTCGGCATTACTCGCATGCCGTTGCCGTGCATCCCACCGATGTTACCTACATGCTCTTGGCGCAGGCTCTTGAGCACGAACACCGGCTTGCTGAGGCTAAGATTATCTCGTCGCGCGTGGAAAACCCTGCAGAAGCGCAGAAAGCGGCGGAACTGTTTCTTTCTGGAAAGTGACCGATCCAACAACCAGGTATTTTCGAAAGCTCCGTGTGGTTATACGGATGCCGCTTGCTCCCGTTGTCGCGACTGAATTTCGATGTACACGTTGATGAGCGAAACCGCGGCGGGCGTTACTCCCGGAATACGCGAAGCCTGCCCGATGGTCTGCGGCTGCACCTTGCGCAGTTTCTCCTGCATTTCGCGCGAAAGGCCGCTGACGGACTGGTAGTCGAACCAGCCGGGGATGTGGCGCTGCTCGGCCTTTTTCAGGCGGTCGATGGCGCGTTGCTGCTGGTCGAGGTAGCCGGCGTACTTGATTTCGGTCTCGATGGATTTGAGTTCGTTGCGGATCTCTGAGGGCAAGTGGGCAGTGGTTAGTGGTTGGGGGTCAGAGGAACAGTGGAAGAAAGCCGGCGCAAGCTCGCGCAACACTGGCGCAAGCGGGTCGATCGTGATTTCGGGGCGCTTCAGAAATTGAGATAGTGGTTGACCGAGAGCTCCAGAAAAGTCGCTGGGCGTTAGTCGTTGGTCGGTGGGCAGGTCTGCGGACCTTGGCTCAACTGGACAGCCGGAGGCGGCTGACGATTGGTTGGTGGTCGCGGACTCGATCTGCTGCAGCATCGCGCTCGTGAGCTTCGTGCGATCCAGTAAGTGTTTCATTTCAGCGAGACGCTGCTGCTTAGCTTGGAAGGCGGACCAGGCCTCGTCGGAGATCAGCCCTACGCGGCGGCCGTGTGGGGTTAGGCGGCGGTCGGCGTTGTCGATGCGCAGGTGCAGACGGAACTCCGCGCGCGACGTGAACATACGATAGGGTTCGTTCGTGCCCTTGGAGATCAGGTCGTCGATCAGGATGGCCGTGTAGGCCTCGGTGCGGTCGAGTACGAGCGGCGACTCGTTCTTGACCTTCAGCGCGGCGTTGATCCCCGCCATGATGCCCTGGCAGGCCGCCTCCTCGTAACCCGATGTCCCATTGATTTGGCCGGCCAGAAACAAACCCGGGACCTTCTTCGTCTCCAGCGTGCGATTCAGTTCCGTCGGGTCGATCGAGTCATATTCGATGGCGTAGCCGGGGCGCATCATTTCGGCCTGGTCGAGTCCCGGGATCGACTTGAGAATCGCGAGTTGCACATCGATTGGCAGCGATGTGCTCATGCCGTTGACGTAGATTTCGTGCGTGTTCAATCCCTCGGGTTCGAGAAAAAGCTGGTGCGTCGCTTTGTCGGGGAACTTGACGATTTTGTCTTCGATGGAAGGGCAATAACGCGGTCCGATGGATTGAATTTGTCCACTGTACATCGGCGAGCGGTGCACATTTTCGCGGATGA
>PLHN01000343.1 GCA_003139975.1 Acidobacteriaceae bacterium | reverse complement strand
TTCCCATGTACTTACGGGCACGCGAGTACGGCATCAGTTATCTCCCCCAAGAGGCTTCCGTCTTTCGCAAATTGACGGTTGAGGAGAATATCCTCGCCGTTTTGGAAGCCCAACCTATCTCCTGGCATGAGCGCCGCGAGAAGGCTGAGAAGCTGATTGATCAGCTCGGACTCGAGCACATCCGGCAGAATCGCGGCTATGCTCTGTCGGGCGGAGAGCGCCGCCGGGTCGAGATTGCTCGCTCGCTATGCATCAGCCCGACGTTCATTCTGCTCGACGAGCCGTTTTCCGGCATTGATCCGATCGCTGTGCTCGACCTGCAGAAGATCATTTCGGATTTGCGGGCGAGCGGCATCGGAATCCTGATCACCGACCACAACGTCCGCGAAACGCTGTCGGTGACGGACCGAGCCTACATCATCAATGAGGGTCGAATTTTCCGCTCGGGTACACCCGAGGAGTTGGGAAGTGACCCGGAGGTACGAAGAGTTTATCTGGGTGAGAGTTTCTCGCTGGTGTGAGCGTTGGGTTACCAAGGCGTAGCCATCTTGGACTTTCGTGTCGAGCCGGATGGCCGCAGCCCGTGAGAAGTTAGAAAAGAGCAGGTTTCAAGGTTTCAGAGTTTCAAGGTTTCATAGCAGACGCAGCCCGTCTGCACGAAGCTCTTGAACATTGAAACCCTGAAACCTTGAAACTTTGAAACTTTAGAAAATGGTTCTTCTCCAGCACAAACTGAGCGTCAAGCTCTCGCAGCGTCAGATCCTGACCCCGGGTCTCGTCCAGATGGTGTCCGTCCTCGCGCTCAACAAGCTCGAGCTTAAGGACATGATCAATTCCGAGATGGTCGAAAACCCGGTTCTGGAAGAGCTGGAAGATTCCGTCCCAATGCTCGATGAGATCGGGCGCCAGGAAGAAGAACGCGACCGCATTGCAGCCAAGGCGACAATGGAAGAAAACCCGATCACTGCGAACGAAAAGAAGGATCCTTTCGAGGAGATCGACTTCGGCTCGTTTTTCCAGGAGTACCTCGACCCCGGTTATCGCAGCTCCGGCGAAATGGAGGAAATCGAAAAGCCCTCCTTCGAAAACTTCCTGTCGAAGCCGGGCAATCTAACCGATCATCTCCTTTGGCAGCTGGGCGCGATTTCTACCCGTCCGCCCGTACGCGAAGCGGCCGAGTTGATCATTGGCAATCTGAGTGAAGACGGATACCTGATCGCCAGCGACGAAGAATTGTTAGGAGTGGTGCCAGCGGCGGCTCCCGAGGCCGACGCCGAAACGCAGGCCAAGATCGTAGGGCAGGCCGAAGCGTTGGGCATCGGCGCAACGGCGGCTGTCGAGGAGCCAGGAACGGAACCGACTTCGCCGACCAATGGCTCCTACGCCGGCGATGTTCCTGAAGATGGCCAGCCAACGCCTTCGATGACAGAGGCGGCGCTGTCCGAGCCGACTGACGTGCCGATAATGGCGCCGAATCCGGCGCCTGAAGGTTTACCGAACGCTCCCGTCGCTGCATTCGCCGAGCCGGCCCCTGCACGCAGCGAACCGAGTAATGGCACACCGGGCAACGGCACGTCGGCGACCGCGACAGCCCCGGCCCGCGTTGCAGTGGGCTTTACCCTAGCCGACCTGCACGAGGCTCTCGACGTTGTCCGCCAATTCGATCCGCCAGGAGTGGCTTGCCGCGACTTGCGGGAGTGCCTGCTCTATCAGTTGCGTTACCACCTCCATCAGTTGCAACAACACCGCAACGGCAGTGGCGCGACCGAACAGGTCGTCCATGATGCAATGGCGGTGGTGAATGAGCACCTGAAGGCAGTTACGCTTAAACAGTTCAAGGAAATCGCGCGCGCCATCGGCCGCCCCATAGAAGCCGTGCAGGCTGCGCTCGACTACGTCCGTACGCTCGATCCCCGGCCCGGGCTGCAATACAACAAGACTCCCGCTCGTTTGATCGAGCCCGATGTCGCCTTCGTCAAGCATGGCGATGAGTGGCTGATCGTCATGAACGACGAGGACATGCCACAGTTGCGCCTGAATCCTGCCTACAAGCGCCTGCTGACGCGCGATGGCAACGATCGCGAAACGCGCAACTACGTCAAGGATCGCTACAAGTCCGCTATCCAGCTGATCAAGAATATTGAACAGCGCAAGCAGACCATCACCAAAGTCTGTTATTCGATCGTGGCCCGGCAGCAGGATTTTCTGGAACGCGGAATCGATCAGCTGAAGCCCATGATGATCAAAGAAGTAGCCGAGGAGATCGGCGTGCATCCTTCGACCGTCAGCCGCGCCGTGGCGAACAAGTACGTGCACACTCCCCAGGGCGTTTTCGAGTTGCGCTATTTCTTCTCCGAGGGCGTGCAGGGCCCCGAAGGCGGCGGCACCTCACTACTCATCCTGAAGCGCCGCGTCAAGAAGCTGATCGAGGAGGAAGATCCAGGGCGGCCGCTGACCGACGAACAAATCACCCGTATTCTGCAATCGCAAGGGATCCAGGTTACTCGCCGAACCGTTGCGAAATATCGGGAGGACATGCGCATCCCAAGCACACACCAACGCCGGGTAAAGAAGTAGTTCCGCGTGGAGGACTCGTGGACCATTATAAAATGTAGGACAGTATCGCCGTAAGCGGTTGTTCGAAAATCCTTCCCATGTCAGCCTCGATTGCGGAAACGCTCCCGGAGCGCGCTCCGGCTATATCTGGACTGGCGCAACTGCGCGCCAATCTCCACAGCAGCAGCATTCCCTCGCTGGATGGTCTGCGCGCGATCTCCGTGATTTTAGTGGTGCTGGTGCACTTGAGGGTTCCCCACGTCCCCGAAATTCATGGTGTGCTGACCTTCTTCGTCCTCAGCGGGTTCCTAATCACCTGGCTGTTGTTGAAAGAGTCGGATCGGCGCGGCGACGTTTCAATTCCAGACTTCTACATACGGCGCGCTCTGCGGATCTTTCCCGCATTCTACGTTTTCTGGTTCCTGCACTTCGGCCTCTATTTGCTCAGCCGCGGATTTCCCCCGCGAGGCATCTTCATCGACTACCTCACTGCCTTCTTTTACGTCAGCGATTATCGAATGGCCTTCAGCCATGTTCGTCCGGTGCTCAGCCACACTTGGTCCTTGGCAGTGGAAGAGCAGTTTTACCTTATTTGGCCGTGGGTTTTCCTTTTCTTTCAGTATGACCTTCGCAAGCTCACCCGAATCCTCATCGGCATTATTGCCACAGTGAACGTGTACCGCTGGGTCATGTTTTTCTGGGTTCATGTACCGGACAGCCGTCTTCATGTGACCTTTGACGGCCGCGCCGATCATCTGTTTATCGGATGCCTGGTCGCCGTGTTGCTCAAGAGGGGTGCTCTGAATAGCCTTTGGAGCGCGATTACGTCTCGTATTTTCCTGCCGGCGATCACTTTGATGTTGCTCGTTGCATCCATCGCATTGGGGGATCATTTTCACTATCCCTATAAGTACGCGGTCGGGTTTTTCCTGGATCCATTTCTCATTGCGATTTTCCTGGTGCAGGTCGTAGCACTGGGGAGTGCGTGGCCCTGGCGGTGGCTAAATTGGCCGCTCACTCGTTATCTTGGCCGCATCTCGTATCCCATGTATCTTTACCATGGACTGGCCAACGATTTGACACTGCGGTTTTTGCACGGTCGCCCGTTATGGCTGCTCGCTCCAGTCGCAGTCGCCACCGTGGCTTCCATGGGCAGTGCGTCATACCTTATCGTTGAAAAGCCTTTCCTGCGGCTGAAATCGAAGTTCAGCCGAACGGAGGTATCATGAACGTGGAATACACTGGAAGACACTACGATGTGTCTCCCGCGATCCGCAAAGAAGTTGAAACCGGCCTCAACAAGATCCGCAAAATTCTGGGGGACCGGTTCGAAACCAAGGTGATTCTCACCGTCGAGAAACACCGGCACAAAGCGGAAATCACCATCAACCCGCCGAACGGGCCGATTGTTGGCATGGCGCAGGCCCACGACATGGTCTCGGCGGTGAACGACGCGCTCGATCACCTGCACAGCCAGGCATTAAAGTACAAAACGAAGTGGCTCAGCAAGAAGCGCAAGGCCGTGAAGAAGTTCAACGGGCGGGGCGCGAACGAGAACATTGAAACGGAACTGGGACTGGCAGAAAGCGCAACCGTTTCGGTAACGGTGCACAAATTTCCCTCGGTGGCCAAGACAACCGAGGTGCATCTCGTGCGTTCCGCAGACTCGGTTGCCATGCGCCCGATGACGCTCGAAGAGGCGATTAAAGAGGCCCACTTCCGTGATCGCGACGTCTTCATCTTCCGTGATCCCAAGGGCAAGCTGATGGTGCTGCATCGCACGCGCGACGGAAAAATGGAACTGATCGAAGCGCCGTAGGAAGCGTTCGGCTCAGAGCGTCCGACTCGGAAAACCAAGCTCTACCGCCGAGACGCCAAGATCGCCGAGAAACCCCAAAGTGGTTTTTCTCGGCGCTCTCGGCGGTGAAAACGATTTACACGCTCCCCGTCACTTCCTGTGCCCACGTCAGCGCCAGCCACCAGGTGTCGGCGACCTGCTCGTCCGTGAGGCCAAGTTGCCGGGCAAATTCGGTCGCACTGGCCCATTCCCCCAACTCCTGCGCCAGCATGAGCCGATAGAGCGGCCGCAGGCTGCTTTCCTGCCCCAGCAATGCGCTCTTGATGGCATGGTCAACGGGAACCTGTTCGAGAAGCCTGCCCATCTCGATCTCGAGAATCACATCCATGATGGATAGCAGTCCCATAAGGAACAGGTCGTGATTCGACTTCAGCGGTTCGGAAAGCAGTTCGCAGAACCGGGCCCGCGTCAGCGCCATGAGTATCAGTTCGCTGCATCTTTGTTCCGCCGCGCCCACCGTAACCACCAGCCGGATCCAGCGCCGCAACTCACGTTCTCCCAGGATCGCCATGGCATGACGCACGGACTTGATTTCGAGGGAAAAACCAAAAACGGGAGAATTTAGGTAGCGCAGCAGGCGATAGCAGATNNCCAATTCCGGCTTGCAAAAGAAGTATCCCTGGAAATAGACAAAACCCAGGTTGCGAGTCTGGCTGTACTCTTGGGGTGTTTCCAGTTTTTCGGCCAGCATTTTGCACTTCGCCGAGCCGAAGCGTCGCAACATTCCGGCGTGTTCTTCCGGCCGCGTTGCCCGCAAGTCAACCTTGATGATGTCGGCGAGGCCGCAAAGCGGGATGCGCGGATCGTTGGGCGCGAAATCATCAAGAGCGATCAAGTAGCCAGCCTCTTTGAGCTTCTTGCAGGCCGCGACCACGCGGTCCTCGGGCTCGACTGTCTCAAGAATCTCCACTACCGTCTGGTGGGGGGGCAGCAACGTCACCAGGTCTCTCAGGAGGATGTCGCGCGTGCAGTTCACAAAAGCGCGGGTGTGGTGGCAAAGCGTGTTTAGGCCAATCAGCAGCGAACTATCAAGCGTGGAGCGGGCGGCCAGCTCGGGATCGGCGTTGAAGTAATCCTCGATGCCATTTCGGAAAAGAAGTTCGTATCCAAACACTTTCCGTGCGCGGTCAAAGATCGGCTGGCGGCCAACGAAACGTTGGCCCGGATCCGAGATTGGGCTAACCGCCGGGACTGTTCCTGCGCCGTTATCGGGCTTCACAATAAACAAATCGGCGTGGCCAAGGTAAAACTTCAGGCCGCCGCCGTTTGTGCTCGTCCCGCCGTGGCGATGCCCGAATGTGGAAAACTAAAGTTTCTCCCCCCTTGCGCAATCGCCTCTTTCGTGGGTAACATCAATTGTTCCCTTAGGGCCTTGCTTCTTGCGGGCCGTACGCGCCAAGCAAACTCCAGGCGACGATTACAGCGTGAGTATTGTTCTCAAGTAGCATCCAGCCGA
>PLHN01000398.1 GCA_003139975.1 Acidobacteriaceae bacterium | reverse complement strand
GCACCATGCCGCCGATCAACTGCACATCGAAGTGCCGCATATTGAGCACGCGGCGGCCTGCCTCGCGGACCACGGCAAAGGCCTCTTCGAGAATTTGGTCGAGTACCTGCCCGAGCACGACGCTGCGCTCGGCTTCGATCTCCTTCTGGCGATCGGGATCCGCTTCGGGTTCGTCGGCGACGCTGCTTAGCCGCTCCTGGACGCGGGCGCGAAATTCGTCAGTTTTGGCACGGAGTTGGTCGTCGGTGAGCTTCTGGATCTCAGCTTCGAGCGCATTAATGGCGGCGACGCGCGGCTGCAAGCGCTTGATTTCGCGCTCGTTCTTCGTCCCGAAAACCTTGCCTAGTAAGGTATTGATCAAAGCGTAAACCCTTCAGGGGACACACGTCCCAGCTCTGACTTCAAGCCTAGCACATTCGATGCGTGGAATATGATGACGCTCCGGCGGCGATCTTAACTATGTGCTTAGAGAAACGGGTTCTCTACCACCAGGTCGCCAAAGCGGCGCCCGTGTTGCAGATCTTCGCTGTAGAGAATCTGGCAGCCGCCCTGCATTGCCGCCGCGACAATCAGAGAGTCGTACCATGAGAGTTGATCGCGCCGGGCCAAATCCAGTGCGCGGATGAATAGCGCCGGAGAGGAATGCACTGCCAGCAACGGCCGGAGGGTAGTGTGCCAATATTTTTCGATCTGCTCAAAGCTCATCGGAGCCTGAAAGGGCTTTCGCGCGACTGAAACAAACTCCTGAGCCACCTGATAGCTAATCACCCCCATGCCCGACCCTAGGGCTCCAGCGATAAGACTTTGCGCCCGCCTAGCTTTTTTGGGGAATTGCAGATCAAAGGTGTAAACAAAAATGTTCGTGTCGAGAAAGTATCTAGCGGCGCTCATTCATTTCTTCCCGCGTGAACTTTCGACCTGCATTTACGTGGCGCAACTCATCCATTAGCGCCCGATATTCCTGTTCGCGGCGCTTCCGCCCAGCCAAGCCTTTCAGCCAATCGCGAAAGAGCTCGTGCAAAGTGGTGTTCTGACTCTGCGCTTCCTCCCGGGCAAGTTCAATGTCGTCCTGATCGGCGTTGAAGGTAATGTTTTTGCGCACGGCGACAGTGTACACGGCCATCGTGTGACATGCAAGGTATAACTGTCTGCCCCCGAGTGCCTATCTAAGGCGGTCCCGCGGACATCCGTCTCGGCACCGCATTGGCTTCGCTCGCCCCCTCCCTGTAAGATTTCCTCCGGCCCATGCCCACGTTCTACCAGCGCTTCCAGGAATCGGCCCGCAAGTTCCCCGATAACGTCGCCCTCGAAATTCAGCGGGCAGACACCGTCGAGCGCGTTACTTTTGAGGAACTGACGCAGATGGCGGAGAGCGTGGGAAAGTGGCTTTCCACGCGCGTTCCCCGCGATGCCCGAGTCGCCATTCTTGCCGCCAATCATCCACGCTGGGTTGCGGCGTACTTGGGAATCATCGCAGCCGGACGGACGGCGGTTCCGCTCGATACGGCTTTCCACGCCGACCAGGTCAGAAAGTTGCTGCTGGACAGCGGAGCTTCCCTGCTCTTCTGCGATGCCAAGCACTTTCTGGTGGCAGCGGAAGCTGTCGAAGGAACCGACACTGGGCTTGTCATGACATCATCCGAGGCAGAATGGAAAATGTCACCGCAGGCCCAGAAAGGCGAGCATCTCGGGCCTCAGTTTTGGGGAGATCTCGACTCGATCTTCGAAGGCAGTCGGGATGGGTTCGACCCTGCGGTCCCATGCAAGGACGATCTGGCGGCTCTGCTTTACACCTCGGGCACCACTGCCGATCCCAAAGGCGTGATGCTTACACACGCCAACCTGGTGGGCGAGGCGAATTCCGTCTTCGGCGTCGTCCACATCGGTTCCACCGACGCACTGCTGGGGATTCTTCCGATGTTTCACGTGCTGGCGCAGATGGCGAACCTCTTCCTGCCGCTGTTCAACGGCTCGCGCGTCGTTTATCTGGAGACACTCAACACGACAGAACTCCTCCGGGCTCTCGAAGAACGCGACATTACGGCCTTTGCGGTCGTGCCGCAGTTTTTCTACCTGATCCACGAGAAGATCTGGAAGGAAATCAACAAGGGCGGGAAAGTCGCCGTCACGGTGGTGCGAACGCTGATGGCGCTGAACCGTGGCCTGCGAAAACTAGGGATCAACGCCGGGAGAGTCTTCTTTGGAAAAATCCACGCCACCTTCGGCAAGCGCATGCGCTATCTGGTCACGGGCGGCTCGCGATTCGATCCCGCGATCCAGCGCGATTTCTATTCTTTCGGCATCGACGTGCTCAACGCTTACGGCCTGACCGAGACCAGCGGAGGAGCGTTTTTGAATCGGCCCGGCGATATCGTGTTCGGGTCCGTGGGACTGCCATTTCCCGGGGTGGAGGCGCGGATCGAAAACGCGCACGAAGTAGTGGAGGGTCAGCCGGCAGCGGGTGAGATTGTCATTCGGGGCGCGCTCGTAATGAAGGGTTACTGGAATCGCCCCCAGGCCACCGCCGAAGTGCTACGGGATGGTTGGCTGTACACCGGCGATCTTGGCTATTTCGACTCGCGCGGCAATCTCTTCGTCACCGGACGCCGCAAGGAAGTGATCGTTCTCGCGAATGGCAAGAACATTTATCCCGAGGAAATTGAGGCGCATTACCTGAAGTCGCCCTATGTGAAGGAAATCTGCGTGATGGCGTTGGAGGCGCGACCGGGCGACCCAACATCGGAACGGCTGCACGCCGTGATCGTGCCCAATTTCGACCTGCTGCGGGAGCGCAAGATCGTGAACACGAAAGAGGCGATCCGCTTCGACATCGAAGCGCTGTCGCACAAGATCGCTTCTACAAAACGGCTGGGTAGGTACGACATCTGGCAGGAAGATCTGCCGCGAACCACGACCCGCAAGCTCAAGCGATTCCAGATTGAAAAGAAGGTTCGCGAACGGCAACAGAGCGGCGCTGAGAATGGGGACGTTGGCACCGAGAAGCCGCTGACGAAAGAAGAACTGGTATGGATTGAACGGGACGATGTGAAGCGGGCTCTAGCCGTTGTGCGCGAAGCGTCCCGCAACCAGTTGGACTCCATCCGCCCCAGCCACAATCTGGAACTGGATCTCGGCCTTGATTCTATGCAGCGCGTCGAGTTGCTCACCGCGCTCGAGCAGCAACTCGGTGGCGACGTACCCGAATCTCAACTTGGCGAAATTTATTCAGTGCGCGATTTGGTGGATGCCGTGCTCGCGAGCGCGGAAAGCGGCGCTGCAATTGCCAAAACATCCGCGCCCGCGTGGTCGTCCATTTTGGACGCGCCCGTCACCGATCCCGATGTCCTTGCGTTGGCGCATCATAGTCTTTTCGCCGAAGTTTTCTTTTTCAGCCTTAGCCGCTTCATTTGTCTCTTCTCGCTCGACCGGTTCCAACTCAAGGTTCGGGGCCTCGAAAGTCTGCCGCAGCAAGCACCGTTTCTCTTGTGTTCCAACCACCAGAGCTTTATCGACCCTCTGGTGCTGGCATCTCTGCTGCCGTGGCGTATATTTCGCGACACCTTTGCGCTGGGGACGAGCGAGATTTTCGGCCGGGGTTTCATGCGGCGATTGGCCCGATGGCTGCGGGTGGTGGTGCTCGACCCCGACGCCAATCTGGTGCCCGCCATGCGCGCTGGCGCATTCGGGCTGAAGCAGGGACGCGTTTTGATTTTGTATCCGGAGGGCGAGCGTACCAACACAGGCAATTTAGGTGTCTTCCGAAAGGGCGCCGCCATACTGTCGATCCACACGCAGACGCCGATCGTACCCGTTGCCATTGAGGGCTTTTACGAAGCGTGGCCGCGGCATAAGAAGTTCCCGAAGTTTGCCCGGCTGCAAATGGTGATTGGGAAACCGATTTTGCCGCCTCCAATCAATCAGGCGAGCGAAACGGCTTATGAGCAGCTAACCGCGGAGTTGAAAGCGACAATAGCGGGTGCCTTGGAGGACTCGCGAAAGGCCGACGCGGACAGGAAGGCTATCTGAAAGATGGACCGCGTATGAGTCGCTTTATGCTTGTGCGCCCCGAGCGCGCTGGCCAAACGCCTTGACGAACGCCTCGATCACACCGCGATGGAACTTCTCGTCGGCGCCTGCGGCAATCTCCTCTTCGGCTTGTTCCGGCGATAGCGCCTTGCCATACGCAGTGCTGGTCAGTTTCTGATACGCATCGGCAACTGCAAGTATGTGAGCCTCAATCGGGACATTGACAGCACGCGCCCCCTGCGTCTGCAGAATCTGTTCCGCGACGATGATAGGCAGCACCCGTCGAACCGAGTTTCCGATCGCTTCGGTGCGGGCATCCGACTTATTGGCCTTGCGGAAACTCGCGACCACCTCGGCGTGCGTAACATTTGCGGCCTTGTAGAGAATGTCGTTGCTGATGCCGAGTTCGCTCAGGTCGCGCAACAACACGGCAGAACGCAGCAGTTCGATGCGGTCAGAATCCAGGTTCATCACCTCGGCAATTTTCACGGACGCGTCGATCACGCGCTGCGTTTCTGTGTTGCTGTGTTTCTCGCTTGCCATAATGTGCTGCAGAACCAGCAGAAGGCCGCCGAAACTATTGCGCAAATCGTCGGTCATGCTCTGCGCCCGCCCGTAGAGCGTGCCCATCGCGTATGCGGTGACTACCAACACGCCGGCCCAGATCGCGAAGTTGAACAACCGCTCGAGCGGGAGCACCAGGACCGGGTGCGCAGGCATGAGGTTGTTGACGAAGCCGAGAAGGGATACCAGAACGACGCAGGCAAAGGCGGTCAGAGTCGCATGCCGACGCCCGAAGCAGTACGCGGAGTACAACGTCGGCAGAAAGTAGAAGCACAACGCCATGGGCATCGACTGGGCGAAGAATTGCACCATCGCCGCAATCAGCAACAATGACAGCAACAGAACGGCTTCCTTGGTGACTTTGCTCATGCTCCACACCTGGCGGTGCTCGCGCATCGCTCCTTAATAAGGGTGGATGAACGGTGGCCGCACTGCAAAGTTACCGGGGTAACGCCTCTTCTTCAGGTTCTCTTCCTTGGAAAGGACGTTTCGACCGGGCGCGGCCGTCACTTCTTCGCGCGGGGGTGCGTTCGATCGTAAACGTCCATCATGTGTTGGACGGAGAGCTGGGTGTAACGCTGGGTTGTGGCGAGCCGCTCGTGGCCGAGGAGTTCCTGAATCGAGCGCAGGTCGGCGCCTTCCTCAAGCAGGTGTGTACCGAAGGCGTGCCGCAAAGTGTGGGGATGCACGTCGGGTGACAGTCCCTTGGCAACCGCAATTCGTTTGACGATCCGTCCCACGCTGCGGGTGGTTAGCCGCCCTCCGCGCTGATTGACTAGCAGGGCAGGCGTGACTTTCTTCCGTGTGGCCAGCAGTTGCTGGCGCCACGGCAGGTACGTGGCTAGCGCATTGCGCACCGATTCGCCGAAGGGCACATAGCGTTCCTTCTTGCCTTTGCCTCGGATCAGAATGGCTTCGTTGCCGATTCGTAGGTCTCCGAGATTGATGCCGACCAATTCGGAATTACGGATGCCGCAGCCATACAGCAGTTCTAACAGCAACCGGTCACGCTCAGGAAAAGATGCGGCTTCTGGCATTTTGCCGTCGAGCACAGAGTTCACTTCTTCAATCGTCGGAACACGCGGCAGTTTGGCCGGCAGCCTTGGCGTTGAAACCAGCTTTGCCGGATTCTGCTCGACCACGCCTTCCTGCGCCAGCCAGCGATAGAGCGAGCGCACGGCCGCCAAGGCACGCGCCACGGACGTCTTGCTCAGTCCTCTGTCGTAGAGATGCGAGAGAAAGCCTCGGATTGCGACGTGGTCAATGGTCTTCCAGTTGCGGCTGCCAACGTAGGCGGCAAAGGCATCGAGGTCTCCGGTGTAAGCCTTGATGGTGTGCGCGGACACATTGCGCTCGCGCAGGTGACGGATAAAGTTATCGGTCGCGAGCTCGACGATTGTTCGTTTGTGAGCCGTCGCCAATCCGGTCGATCCGCTCATTTTGAATCCTGCGATCCGACACCTGAGACCTGAGGCCGGGTTTTGGCCCTCGGATGATGCTGCGCGTATACGCTCTTCAACCGGTCGAGCGCAACGTGGGTGTAGATCTGCGTGGTTGACACATCGGCATGTCCCAAAATCGTCTGCACCGTGCGCAGGTCCGCGCCATTTTCCACCATGTGTGTGGCGCAGGAATGCCGCAGCATGTGCGGACTGGCGNNCACCAGCGCCTATGAAGAGCAGCGGCGAGGCCTTCGCGGCCAGCAATTCCCTGCCCTGTTTCAAGTATTGCTGCAGCGCTTGCTGTGCCGGAACACCCAAGGGAACCATCCGTTCCTTGTCGCCTTTGCCGTGGACCAGGATGTATCCGAGTTCGAGTTTCAAGTCTTCCAATCGCGCTCCGGCAACCTCGGAAACCCGCAATCCTCCTCCATAAAGTAGTTCCAGCATGGCGCGATCGCGCAAGCCGAGGACCTCCGCGCGGGCATTTCGGGCGGGCGCTCGCGGGCCGGTGAGCATCGTTTCGACCTCATCGCGGCTTAGCGCCTTCGGGAGAACCTTCCATTGCTTTGGCGAGTCGATGTTGAGTGTCGGATCTTTCTCGATCTTTCCATCGAGCAACAAATAGCGATACAAGTGCCGGATCGCCGAGAGTTTTCGTCCCACCGATCGGCCGTCCACCTGGTTCGAGAACAGCTCCTGCATGAAGGCGCGCACATCCTCGCGGTGCGCGCTGCTCAATAACCCCTGACGCTTTTCCAGGAATTCCGCGAATTGCCCGAGGTCACTCGTGTAGGCCGCGATGGTCAGCTTGGCCGAGCCGCGCTCCACGCGAAGGTAGTCGAGGAAGCCGGAGAGAACTCGGGAATTGGCTTCGATGGGCATGTTCTGAGTATCAGACGGCGCGAGGCGACGCAAAAGTGGCGAACAGGGTGCCTTTGAGATTTCCCGCAGCATTCCACGACCAGCGCTACGCGTTCAGCCGAGCGCAACTTTCGAGCAGATCCACCGCGTAGAGCGCGCCTTCTGGGGTTTCTTCGTGCTTGAAGTAGGC
>PLHN01000321.1 GCA_003139975.1 Acidobacteriaceae bacterium | reverse complement strand
GGATCGCCGGGGCCGTTCGACAGAAACACGCCGTCGGGCCTCAGCGCGAGCACGTCTTCCGCCGTCGTCTGCGCCGGAACCACCGTCACCTTGCAGCCTTCTCCGCGCAGCTTGCGCAGAATGTTCTGCTTGATGCCGAAGTCGTAAGCGACTACGTGAAAGCGCGCCGGCTCGTCTTTTACTCCGACAATTTCGTCAGGCAGATGCGAGCGCTCGCCGGTTTCCCACACATAAGTGTGGTTCGTCGATACGACTTTGGCTAGATCCTGCCCGTCCATCTTCGGGATGGCACGTGCCTTGGCTACAAGTTTGTCGGTGTCGGTCTCGAGTGTCGAGATCACGCCGCGCATCACGCCGTGGTCACGCAGATGGCGCACCAGCGCGCGCGTGTCGATATCGGCGAGCACGGGAATCTTAAACTGCTCCATGAACTCGTCGGTGACCTGCTGTGAGCGCCAGTTGGAGCTGACCTTCGAGAACTCGCGCACGATCAGGCCCTCGATATAGGGCCGTTGCGATTCATTGTCTTCGGGATTCGTGCCGTAGTTTCCGATTTCAGGGTTGGTCAGGACGACGATCTGACCCGCGTACGAGGGGTCGGTGAAAATTTCCTGGTAGCCGGTAATGGAAGTATTAAAAACGACTTCGCCGGAGCATTCGCCTTTCGCGCCGTAGCCTTTGCCTCGGAAGACGCGGCCGTCTTCGAGTGCAAGCGTAGCTTGCATTGTGACTCCTGGGAGTGGATTTTAGGGATTTTAGCAGAGGGGGCTGTGGAGAAAGTAGGAAAACCGAGCACTCAGTTTGGACGTGCGTTAGTTTTGCTGCGTTGACGCAATGCCGCTCGAACAATTTGAACAGAGCCGTAGGAGAAAAGAGCGTAAAGCAAACACGCCATGATCCACATGATCCTGAACCCAACCCGAGGCTCGTGGACAGCCCACAAGACCGAGCGAATGGCCTGTATCGCCATGATTATCGACCAGACTGACCAGAACCAAATGTATTTACGTTTCACGCTGCCGCTCCCGCGCCTCGGCGTCCACAACCCTACCGCAGCCTTCCCAGCTTTTCCATCGGCCAGTAGCCGAAGACGGCTTTGCCGTAGATGAAGTGCTCGTTGACGGGGCCGAAGTCGCGGCTGTCGTTGGACATGGTGCGGTGGTCGCCGAGCACGAAATAGCTGTTGCGAGGGACAACGACCTCGGGATAAGAGCGGGCGTCGGCGTATTCGCTGGGGACGTAGTCTTCGCCGAGGGCTTCGTCGTTGACAAAGACCTGGCCGTTTTCGATGCGGATGCGGTCTCCGGCGACGCCGACCACGCGCTTGATGTAGCTTTTCGAGGTGTCGCGCGGGTAGCGGAAAACCACAATGTCGCCGCGCTGGATGGGCTCCCAGCGATAGACGAACTTGTTGACGAAGATGCGCTCCTGGTCTTCGAGGCCGGGCATCATGCTAGTGCCCTCGACCTTAACCGGCTGGTAAAGAAAGATGATGATGAAGGCGGAGATGGCGAGCGAGACCACCAGATCGCGCGCCCAGACGGCAACGACCGGCAGGGGGCGAGCGGCGGGTTGTGTTGGCGCGGTCCCCGGCAACGGGGGCTGTGGTGTGCCCACATCGGACATCGTGGACTTATTTTATACGGAAAGCGGACGCAGCGACCAAGGTCAGAGGTTAGAGGTTAGATTGCAGAGGTGCAAAACGAGGTTTCAAGGTTTCAAGGTTTCAAGGTTTCAGCGTTTCAAAGTGTCGTCGAGAGTTGGGACGGCGGTCCTTGAGACCTTGAAACTCTGAAACCTTGAGACCTCTACCCACCCCTCTGCAATCTCACCTCTCACCTCTGACCTCTTCCGCTCTTGCCAAACCGCCACCATTCCCCGTACAACTAGATTTCCCTCATGACCGACTACTCCATCTTCCCCAAGATCAATGCGACATTAAATGGATGCAGCGCGGTGCTGCTGCTGATTGGACACAGACTCATTGTCCGGGGCAAGATGGCGGCACACAGGGCGGTGATGCTGACTGCGTTTGGGACTTCTTGCCTGTTTCTAATCTCCTATTTGTATTACCACTGGCCTGGGCACGGCGGCGTTGTTTATTTCCACGGGACGGGATGGGTTCGGACTTTGTATTTCACCATCCTGATTTCCCATACGATTCTGGCGATCGTGATCGTGCCGATGGTCTTGATCACTCTGACGCGGGCGCTGCGCAGGCAATTTGACCGGCACAGGGCGATTGCACGCTGGACGTTCCCCATCTGGCTGTATGTGTCGGTGACGGGTGTGATTGTTTACCTGATGCTGTTTCAGATGTCTGTGTAGAGACGCGGCTGGCTGCGTTTCCCGGAACGCCGCCGGAGACACGGCAAGCCGCGTCTCTACGCAACGCTGGGGATTCATCACATTTTCTTTGTGCGGCTGGCACAGGCTAGCCTCCCCCAAATTCTGCTATAGTGAGCGTCTCGAAGGTCAACGTCCCGGAAGGAGCCGCAATTATGGCCGGCAAAAGCATAAATAAAGTCATCCTCATCGGAAATCTTGGCAAAGATCCCGAAGTGAAGTACACGCCGCAAGGCACGCCGGTGGCGAAGATTACGCTGGCGACCAATGAGCGCTTCAAGGGCAAAGACGGCCAGTGGCAGGACCGCACGGAATGGCACAATGTGGTGCTGTGGCAGCGGCTGGCCGAGATTGCGGGCGAGTACCTGAAGAAGGGCGGCAAGGTCTACATCGAAGGCCGGCTGCAGACACGGTCGTGGGATGACAAGCAAACGGGTCAGAAAAAATATATGACCGAAGTTGTGGCCAACGATCTCGTGCTGCTCGGCGGGCGCGGTGAAGGCGGCGGTGAATCCGGAGGCGGATCGCGCGGCGCGGCAGCCTCGGGGGGCGGAAATAACTTCGACCAGAGTGTGCCGGAAGCCGAGCATGCGCCGGCGGGTTCGGGGCCGATTACGGATGAGGATATTCCGTTCTAGGGATTGATCCTGCGCTGCCGTGGAGTATGAGATCCTTCCCCTTCGACTGCGCTCAGGGTCGGGATGACAATACTTCTGGGTCGGAGCTGGCTGGCCAGAACTCATGGTTCGGTGCCAGCTACCAGGCACTTTGGCACTCGCTTCTCGCGTCTTAGCCATGACTTCGCTCGCTGACAAAACGTGCGTGCCCTGCCGTGGCGGAGTTCCGCCGCTCAAGGGCGCTCAACTCTCTGAAATTCTCAATCAGTTGCCCGAACGCTCCCAGTGGACGGTGGTTGACGAGCACCATCTGGCGCGAACCTACAAATTTCCAGACTTCAAAACGGCGCTGGCTTTTGTGAATCACGTCGGCGCGCTGGCTGAGGAGCAGGGGCATCACCCCGATCTCCTGCTGGCGTGGGGCAAGGTCGAAGTCACGCTCTGGACTCACGCCGTTGGCGGGCTTACGGAGTCCGATTTCATCCTGGCGGCGAAGATTGACCGGCTTCTGTAGAGCGGACCATCAGGTCAACGGGCCATCAACAGGTCAAAAAACCTCAAGCACTCGATCATCGGATAACCCCGTCACCCGATGGCTTGATCGCCCGATTCCGAATTGCTAATCCCCACAAGATAGCCGGGATCAGCATCAACATCCCGGCGACGCTGGCGACGTGCCGTGCGGCAAAACCCCAATCCACGAATCGTCCGGCAACATAGGCGCCGGCGGCGATGGTGAGCATGGCAAGCCCCAGGTCGGCCGCAAAGACGCGTCCGCGATACTGATCCTCGCTCTGTAACTGCAGCAACGTGGTCGAGAAAACCCAGATGATCGAGCCGCCAAAGTGCGCGAGCATGATACACAGGCACGCTTGCCATAAGTGCCCGGAAACTCCCAGCAGAGAGTAGCCGGCGGCGAGGGCAAGATAGCCATAGAGAATCATTCTCTCCAGACGATCAACAGATTGCCCGGCCCAGGGCGCGGTCCAGAGCGGGCCAAGCAACGCGCCAAGTCCTCTCGCGCCCAACAATAGACTCATGCCCAGAAAAGCACCGCGGGCCGGGTCGAGTCCATGCCAGCGCACCGGGAATTCGCGCTGACCCATGACGGTAAAGAGCACCCAACTCGGACCGATGATGAGGTTGCCGGCTTTCACCAGCACTGTAGAACGCAGGCGGACGTGCGACCGCACATAGCGAATACCGGCCAGCACCGGCGAGAAATCTACAAGTTCGCGGACGTGAAGCGGGCCCGCGCCCTCAACGTGCGGTTCGGCGAAGTGCATGCCGAATATGAGCATCGCAGAGACGAGGAACGACACCGCATTCAGAATGAACACAGCATCCCGCCCGAACAGCGCCGCAACCACTCCGCCCGCCGTTGCGCCCAGCATCAAATTGACAGACCAGGTCGCCGAGGAAAGTGTGTTGGCGAGAACNNACGTTTGGGATCACAGAGCTGCGCGCCGGCTCGAAAAACGCTGCCAGCAAGGTTTCCGCCACCAGCAGCGGGTACACCAGCCACACCATCTCTCGCGAACGAACCAGCAGCATGCAGAACACGATCGCCATGCGTCCGATGTCGGCGGCGATCATGACGTGTTTGCGGCGCAGCCTGTCGTTGAGAACTCCCGAAGCCGGGCCAATCAGAGTCTGGGGCAAAACCTGCAGCACCAGCGCCAGCGCAACCGACCCGGCGCGGCCCGTTAACTGGAGCAACAAGTTGTAAATTGCCAGGGTGTAAAACCAGTCGCCGATTTCGCTGACTATCTGCGCGGTCCACAAGCGGCGGAAGTTTCCGTTCCCGCGCAGAAGGCGCAGATAAGACGAAAACCCCACGGGATTGATTTGGAGTTCTGGAGCTTCCATCGGAGCGCGCTTGGCTTTTTACCATAATAAATGGGAGCGAGATTCATGGCCGCACCATGCCTCAAAGTGGCAAAACAGTGCAAACTCTTGCACACGAAAACCCGCGCGGGACGGCCCAACTAAGCGGCCCATGTCATGCAAAGGTCGCAAAATCGCACCTAACAGTCGAATTGTTACAGATTGCTGAATTTGGAAAAGATTGGACCCCAGCTTGCAGTTGCCTCATATGCAACATGCTTCCTGCCCCCAAGGAGTTTTATCTGTGCGCAATTGGATCTATGGCATTTTGTGTGTAGTGATTCTTACATCCGCTGCTTTCGCTCGATCGACTGTCCTTAAGGCGGCTGCGTTTCCGGAGCCGGGCGTTCTGCTCGCCCTCGGCAGCGGTTTGGTCGGATTAGCGACTCTAGTGCGGCGTCGGTTCAGCAAGTAGACTCTTTCGCGGACCCTCTCTGGGAATGCACGGTCAGCGCCTGTGCCGGGCAAAACCTATCTAGACATCCTGATTTGCCGGGCCGGATTATGGGAAACAGCCCGAAACCGCGCATGCGGCAATGCAACCGGGACCCGTCTGCTCGCTATTCAGAGCTTGTTCGTTGCTGGCCGGTCACAAGTCCCAGAAAAAATTCGTGGACGCGGCGATCGTCGCTCAATTCAGGATGGAAGGTCGCCGCCAGGGTTCTTCCCTGCCTTACCAGTACGGGATCGTTCCCTTCGGTGGCAATTACTTCGACGTGCTTACCCACACGCTCAATCCTGGGCGCGCGGATGAAGACCATCTCGATCGGGCTGCTTTGGAATTGGCCTTCGCGGATCGAGCTGTCGACCTGGCGGCCATAGGCGTTACGGCGGACAGTGATATCGAGCGCGCCCAGGCCGGGCTGATGCGGATTCTCCACTTGGGTGGCCAGCAGAATAGCTCCGGCGCAGGTGCCGAAAGTGGGACGCGTGAGTACGAATTCCTTGAGTTTTGCGAAGCCTTCCTTGCCGAGCAGTTTCAGAAAAGTGCTGGACTCGCCGCCGGGGATGACGAGGCCGTCAATCTGCTCAAGCTGTTCGGGTTTCTTGACGAGCACAACCGTGGCGCCCAGCTCTTCAAGCCGGCGGCGGTGCGCGTCGAAATCNNGTGGGCCCTGAACCTAGAGAAGCGGTTCCAAATCGCGCGCACCGTGGACGACACGGACTATAAGAACCTCGTCACGATCAAACCTGTAGAAGAGTAGATGCTTGGGGAACCCGGGGATGGCCGTGCGCCTTAGACCATGAAGTTCGGAGGCGTGAAATTGGCAGGGCGTTCCTGCGTTGGGCCGATGTAACACGCGCATGATGGCGGCGGTGACAGCTTGTTCCCAACGAGCAGTGAGCGCCTTGCCGGATTGAGCGGAGTACCAGTCAGCCTGTTCGACGATGTCCGCCGCAGCCGCGTCGCTGAGGACGAGGCGGTGCTTCTTCACCTTTTCATGGTACGTTCGCGGAGGGCGCGAACCAGGCCCTTGCGGCGAATTTCCGCGACGCTCAGTTCTATTTTGGGACCTTTAGCGGCGGCGACGAGGCTGGCTTCGAGATCGCCGAGTCGGCGCTCTTTGTCCTGCCGAATCAGTTCGCGGACGTATTCGCTGGGCGTGCCCCAGTCTCCGGAGGCAACCTGGCCTTCGACGTATTCTTTGAGCGCTTCGGGGAGCGAGATGTTCAGCGAGGTCATGGGCATGGCTTCATA
>PLHN01000370.1 GCA_003139975.1 Acidobacteriaceae bacterium | reverse complement strand
GATATTGGCGCGATTGTGGCGGGTGTGCAGCTTGATCGGATTCGCAAGCTGGTGGATCAGGGCGTGGCTGAGGGCGCGACGTGCTGGCAACCGAAGATGACGCTGCCGGCGCGCGGGTTCTACTATNNGGGCCGGTGCTGGCGGCGATGACGTTCCGCACGCCGAGCGAGGCGGTGGAGCTGGCGAACAATACTGCTTATGGACTGGCGGCCTGCGTTTGGAGCGAAAGTGTCAATGTCGCTTTGCACGTTGCGGCGCAACTGAAAGCGGGCGTGGTTTGGGTGAACTGCACCAACATGTTCGACGCTTCGTGCGGATTTGGTGGATATCGCGAGAGCGGATATGGGCGCGAGGGCGGACGCGAAGGGCTGCTTGAGTATATGGAGCCGGAGTGGTTCAGCAAGGCGCCGATGCTTGCAAAAGAGTTCTCAGTTCTCAGTTCTCAGTTCTCTGCAAAACCACAGGCCACAGCTGGCGCGACAGAGGGAGATCGCGATGCGCGCGGATTGACTGAACCTTCTCCTGCAATTGATCGAACCGTGAAGCTTTACATTGGCGGAAAGCAGGCTCGTCCGGATTCGGGTTACAGCATGGAAGTGCGCGCGGCGGACGGGCGATTGCTGGGCGAGGCTCCGCTGGGGAATCGCAAGGATATTCGGAATGCGGTGGAAGCTGCGCGGAAGGCATCGGCGTGGGCAAAGGCGACCGCGCACAATCGGGCGCAGGTGCTTTATTACTGCGCGGAGAACCTTTCGCAGCGGCGGGCGGAAATTGCACGGCGCCTCGCGGCGGTCGTCGGTGACAAACAGGCCGCGGCGGAAGTGGAGGACGGAATTGAGCGCATCTTTTCTTATGCCGCTTGGGCGGACAAGTTTGCTGGCGCGGTGCACAATCCTCCGTTCCGCAATATCGCGATTGCTATGAACGAGGCGATTGGGACCGTGGGCATAATTTGCCCGCGGGAAGCGCCGCTGCTGGGATTTATTTCCGTCGTTATGCCATTGCTGGCGATGGGAAATACGGTGATTGCGGTTCCTTCGGAAGCCTATCCGCTGATTGCCGGCGATTTATACCAGGTTTTTGACACCAGCGATTTGCCGGGCGGTGCGCTGAATATTGTTACTGGATACGTTTCGCAGCTGCTGAAGACGCTGGCTGAGCATGACGATGTCGATGCCATCTGGAGCTTTGCCGACGAAGCGAGCGCGGCCGCAGCCAAGGCGATGTCGGTGGGAAATCTGAAACAGGTCTTCACCAACGAAGGACGCGCGATTGACTGGTTCGATCCGAAAGTAGCCGAGGGGCGATGGTTCCTGGAGCACTCGGTGCAGGTTAAGAATGTTTGGGTGCCGTACGGGGAGTAATAGTTCTCCTACCGCGCCTGCGATGCAGCTTCCTCGATCAGCGCGGCAACCTCCTTCGGTCGGGAGACGTAGACACTGTGACTGGCACCTGCGACTTCGACCGTGTGACTGTTGGCCCGTTTGGCGTACCAGCGCTCGATCTCGGGATTGATGGCCCGGTCCGCTCCCGCCACCAACATCCAGCTGGGTTTACTTCTCCAAGCCGCGGTGGTTATGACGGCTTTCAAATTCTCGGCCAAGTTTGGCACTTGTGACCATGCCATGAAAGCTGCCTGTTCGGCAGGCAGATCGGCGGCAAAGTACTCGTGAAATTGCGCGGGATCGAGATAAGTGAAGCCGTCTGCCGTCTTCTTTATCGCGGTGGACTTGCTTAAGTCGCTGGGGAATCGCTTGCCGTCGTCGGCCTCACTTTCTCCAGCGTCGGGCATGTGGGCGGCGATGTACACGAGTCCGGCAACGGCTGCATCGTTTCCGGCTTCGGTGATAACCGCTCCTCCGTAGCTGTGAGCCGCCAGAATGCACATTCCGTCTTGTTGAGCAAGGACGCGCTTCGCTGCGGCGACATCCTCTTTGAAGGAAGTCTCCGGCTCCTGCACAATGCTGACGTGATACCCGTCCTTGACGAGAATGTCGTAGACACCTTTCCAGCCCGAGCCGTCTGCCCAGGCGCCATGCACGAGCACAACGTTCTTCACGGGACTGCTCTGCGCCACGATCGTTGAGACAGAGAAAAGGGCACACAGAACGAAGTAGGCAAAACCCCTTGCGCACCTGCTCAGAAACATAAGAATCCTCCTTGCGCGGTTCGACACGAATCGTCTGATTCTTCTGTGGTTGCCGGCGATGCAGTTATTTTGCCGTCCCAGGTTTACGAAGAGCCGGCGGTCGGTTTGCAGCATCGGGATCAGCGATTGAGAACTGCGATTGCTGCGGCCGTGCATGGCCGGCCGTAACCCGGCAGTCGAGACGTCCGTAACTTTCCCGGGCTGGTCTCCGCGTGTAGAAAGGAAGTCGGAGCACCGATATTGGAAAACATGGGATGCAACGAAGAGGTTCTTATAGAGCCGACCATGGCAGCGCACGACCCAGTTCGCATTCAGGTGCTCTGTATGGCGGACGTGGGCGGCAGGACGCAACGCCTGACCTTATCGAGAACAATTGACGCCGATGCGCCGGCGGCTACGGCCAGTCGGCGAGACGGTGGTCTGAACGTCACGGTCAATGTGCTCAATGTGGCGCCACGCCGCGAGCGTCAGTTTGGTCCTGACCGTAAAAACACCGGGAGAGCCTCAACCCGCTTCTGGATGGACTCGCTGCCCTGCCTGTCGAACCGGCGCTAGCCTGGATCCCGGTGCAGCTCGCCGTTTGTACAGTCTCGGCATCGGCCTGACTGACGCACACCTGATCGCTTCTGTGTTTATCAATCCGCCCACCCTTGCGGTTACGGGATACCCATCCCGACGTCGCAAAAAGCGCGACGTTAGGATGGTGCGTCCAGCATGGGGTGAACAACTGATATCGCTGCGGCCTCAGTTATGGTGGACTATAATGAACCGTCTTCGGGCGCAACCTTGATGTTCTATTCACGACATCGCACCCGTAAATTGTCGATTCGGTTCTTAGATAGGTCGAGGTCTCTTATGAACCTTTCAGTGAACTCCAATAAGTTTCTCCGTACGTTACGCCATCTGCGGTTAGTTCAATGTTCAGTGGTACTTATCGCGTTCGCACTTTGTATCTGCGGCTTTGCGAAAGATAGAGACAAAGAGAACGACACCGAAATCAAATTCACTGCGCGCACTGAACTCGTTCTCATCCCCACCCTGGTTACGGACAAATCCGGCGTTCACATTACTGGACTGAAGAAGGAAGATTTCACTGTTCTTGAAAATGGGTCAGAACGTCAGGTGGCCGTCTTCGAGGAAGTTACCACCGATGGCCACCCATTATCACGCCCCAAAGATCCAAATGAGTTCACCAATTCTCTTGGCGGCGCATCCTTTGGACGCGTCACTCTGATCGTGCTGGACCTCATCAACACGCCCTTTGCGGGTCAGGCATATGCCCGCCAAGGGTTGCTTAAGTATCTCTCCCAATCGGTGGAGCGGCGCGAGCCTGTTGGGCTCTTCACGCTTACCCGCAGCGGTATTCACACGATCCATGACTTCACTACCGACCCTCGTGTGTTGATTGCCGCACTGCACAAGGTGAATGGCGACTCCTCAGCGCAACTCGTCGACACGCCCGATGTTGTTGAAGGTGTCACCGGAACTGCGAGCCCTGACGGCAGCGCGGGAGTTGATCCCGGGGCAGTACAAAGCGAAGCCGCCAAACTCCAGACCATGATGGAAAATGTGGAATTGAATGTTAAGTCTTTTCAGCAGCGCCTTGCCATTACCTATACGCTCGAGGCAATGCAGCAGGTGGCGCAGGCAATGGCCGGCTTTCCGGGTCGGAAGTCGCTCATTTGGGCGGGTGGCGGGTTTCCTTTCAGCGTCAGCGACACGACCATGCAACTGGCTCCTGCTGGACGCGACACGCTTTCCGATGTGCTACCCATGTACGAGCATACATGGCAGTTACTCAACCATGCGCACATTGCGCTCTATCCCGTGGACGTGAATGGACTGAAAACGAACATGCCAGGAATCTCCCTCCGTAACCCGGGAACGAATTACGCGCGCAACGCAAGCTGGCAGCAGATAGATACGCAGGCCACCATGCAAATATTCGCCGCCGCCTCAGGAGGCCGCGCCTATTACAACTCCAACGACCTGGTCAATGGTTTTCGCGAAGCGGTTCGCGATTCGTCGGAATATTACATGCTTGGCTACTACCTTGATCGATCCAATACCAAGGCTGGCTGGCGCAAACTCTCAGTCAAGGTCAAACGGGATCATGCCGAGGTGCGTGCACGGAATGGCTTTTTTGTGACCAAAGCGACTGTTGACCCCGCACCCAGCCGCGACAGCGACATTGCCTCGGCTCTTAGTTCTCCCCTGGACTATACCGCGCTGTCTATAGTGGCCCGGTGGGAGACCGTCGAAGCCAGCAACGTAGCGGGCAGGAAGCGTGTTCGCTTTAAAGTCGATCTCGCTCCGGACACTTCCCTGATCAACGCCGCCGACAATAATCATATTGCGCTGGAATTTTATGCGTTGGCCAAAACGCCCGAAGGCAAACAAGTCGATAACCCGAGTGGCCAAAGCATCGACATTCATCCAAACCCCGACAACCTGGCGTTGATACGTGAAAAGGGCATCGGCTACAGGGGTGCTCTCGATCTTGCGCCGGGCGAGTATACGGTCCGCTTTGTCGCTCGGGACGACCTCAGCGGGCGCGTCGGCTCGGTTGCCGCACCGTTGAAAGTGGAGTAGAGAGGCCGGGCGCCCCACTTCCCGAGTTGCTCTGAATGTGCGCCGTGCAACCAGTTTGCTGCCGGCTCTCGAACCCCGCCCCCCAGGTTGACACCCTGTCTCATGGTGAATAGACTCAGCCTTCCCGTGGGAGATTTGCCCTCGCCCTAAGCGAGAGAAGTAAGCGAGAACTAAGGCGAAAATGACAAAAGGTCCGAGGATCGCAGTCGTAGGCAGCGCCAATGTTGATTTGACTACCTTCTCCGATCACTTCCCCAAGCCGGGGGAGACTATCTTTGGCGACAAGTTTCACCTGGGATTTGGCGGGAAGGGCGCGAACCAGGCGGTGGCGGCTCGGCTTTGCGGGGCCGACGTTTTTATGGTGGCGCGCGTGGGCGATGATCTGTTTGGGCCGGCGACGATTAAGAACTTTGAGAAGCTGGGGATTGATGCCACGCACGTGCGGCAGGTGAGCGGGGTTTCCAGTGGCGTGGCTCCCATATTTGTGGAGTCGTCGGGACAGAACCGGATCATCGTGGTGAAGGGCGCGAACGATGCGTTAAAAGCAGCGGACGTGGAGGCCGCGGCCGACATGCTGAAGAGCGCCGACTGCATTGTGCTGCAATTCGAAATTCCGCTGGAGACGGTGTATCACACGATTCAGTTTGCGCGGAAGAATGGAATTCGCTGCATTCTGAATCCGGCGCCGGCGCAGCCGATTGACCTGAAGGCCGTGGCCGAGCTGGATTATTTTGTCCCCAACGAGACCGAGGCCGAGACAATTAGCGGACTGCCCGCGCGCAATGTGGACGACGCGAAGCGATGCGCGGAGAAGCTACTGGCGGCCGGCATCCGGCGCGTCCTGATCACGCTGGGGGCGAATGGGGCGCTGCTGGCGGGCAGCGACGGCATGCAGCATGTGCCGGCTTTTCCGATGAAGAGCGTGGACTCAACGGGCGCGGGCGATGCGTTTATTGGAAGCTTTGCTACGTTTCTGGGAGAAGGTTTGCCGGAGCTGGAGGCCGCTCGGCGGGCGAATTTGTACGCGGGGCTCTCCACTACCGGCGTGGGGACGCAGAAATCGTTTTATGAGCGGGCGCGGTTTGAGGGGGAGTGGACGCGGCTGCAGCGGACCTGACCAAACGCGGTAAAGGGCCTTTAGCCACAGAGAACACAGAGGATTCGTCCTCCGATCGATTCATTTGCTGGCCTCTGACTGAATAGCTCCTCATCTTTCCATCAGCAGAACTTTTTCGACTTCGTCGATCTCGGTTAGCTTTACCTCGATTACTTCGCTGTCGCTGGTTTGCACGGCGCGGCCTGTAAAGGTGGCTTCGATGGGGAGCTCGCGATGGCCGCGGTCGATCAGGACGAGCAATTGGACGAGGCTGGGGCGCCCGTGCGAGAACAGGGCGTCGAGCGCGGCGCGCGTGGTGCGGCCGGTGTACAGCACGTCGTCGATCAGGACGATCTTTTTGTCCTCGATGGAAAAGCCGATTTTTGCCGGTTGGACTACCGGCTTGGGGCCGAGCGTGGAAAGATCGTCGCGGTAAAAGGTGATGTCGAGCGTGCCCACAGGCACGGGTTTCTTCTCGACTCGCTGGATGATCTTGCCCAGGCGCTCTGCGAGCGGGACGCCGCGGCGGCGGATGCCAACCAGGCCGAGACCGTCCACGCCGCCGTTTCTCTCCAGAATCTGGTGGGCGAGACGCACCAGCGTACGCTCGATCTCGGACGCCGACATGAGCTGCGCTTTCTGGCGCAGGCCAGTGTTGGGATCGGTGTTCTTTTTTGTGGTCATGAAAAGAATGCCTCGATTTGACGCGCGATTGGTGCGTCTATGATGCTGGCTTTCGAATGTAGTGGAGTGGCGTTGGGGAGGTCAAGGGCGTGCCCTTCCCCTCTCGCCGCAGTTTCACCGCAGCGGCTAAAGCCGCGTGCATAACACGCCACTTTGCGCAGCAGTCGCCGCTGCGCCACCCAAAAGCACATGCGATTCAGCTGCTACGCCGCCCGAATCCAGAGCTTTCGACTTACTGGATCCATACGGTTTTGATATTTACGAATTCGCGGATGCCGTTTACAGCCAGTTCGCGGCCGTGACCCGAGGCTTTTACTCCGCCGAAGGGGACGCGCGGATCGGAGGCGACCATTTTATTGATGAAGACCATTCCGGCTTCGAGCTCGTTGATGAACCTCTCGGTTTCGGCTGGGTCTTTGGTCCACGCGCTTGCTCCTAAACCGAAGCGGCTGTCGTTGGCGAGGGCGATGGCTTGGTCGATATCTTTGACGCGGAAGATGGACGCCACCGGGCCGAAGAATTCTTCTTTGTAGGCGGGCGAATCTTTTGGGATGTCGGTGAGCACGGTGGGAGCATAGAAGCTGCCGGGCCGATTAAGCGGATGGCCGCCGGTGAGCACGCGAGCGCCGGCGGCAATGGTCTTTTTCACGTCCGCATCGAGAGTGGTTACGGCCTCGGCGTTGGCGAGCGGACCTAGCTGGGTGGCGTCGTCGAACGGGTCGCCGATGCGCAGCGATTGCATCTTGCTGACGAACTTGCGCTCGAATTCGTCGCCGATTTCTTCGGCGACGATGAAACGCTTGGCCGCGATGCAGGACTGGCCGTTGTTTTGAATGCGCGCATCGACGGCGGTGGACACAGCAGCCTCGAGATCGGCGCTGCGCATCACAACGAAGGGATCACTGCCGCCTAGTTCGAGCACAACTTTCTTGATGCGCTTGGCCGCCGAAATGCCTACCTGAATGCCGGCCTGCTCGCTGCCGGTGAGCGTGGCGGCGACGATGCGCGGATCGTTGAGCATGCCATCCACCGGACCGGCGCCGATCAGCAACGTCTGGAAGACGCCTTCGGGAAAGCCGGCGCGGCGGACAATTTCCTCAATCTTGAGCGCGCATTGCGGAACGTTCGATGCGTGCTTAAGCAATCCGACGTTGCCCGCCATGAGCGAAGGCGCGATGAAGCGAAACACCTGCCAGAAGGGGAAGTTCCA
>PLHN01000443.1 GCA_003139975.1 Acidobacteriaceae bacterium | reverse complement strand
AGCGTGAACGACGTGATTCTCGCCATCATGACCGCGACCATTCGACGCTATTGCGAGTTGCACGGCGATCGCGTGAAAGGCAAATTCCTGCGGATCATGGTGCCCGTAAATTTGCGCGGCACGAGCAGCACATCGGAATTGGGGAATCGAATTTCGCTCGTTCCGGTAACCATCCCGCTGGACATCCGCCCACCACTCAAGCTGCTGGCGGCAGCTCACAAGCGGGCAGAGTTCCTCAAGCGCATTCACGCTGCCGAATTAGTAAGCCTGGCGGGAGGACTGATCGGGATGTTCCCGACCTCGGCGCAGGGGTTAGTCGGGCCTCTTATCAGCCGCTTGCCGATCACGCCTTTCAATCTGGTGTGCACCAATGTCCCCGGCCCTCAGGTGCCGCTCTACTTACTTGGCCGTAAGATGCTGCATTGTTATCCCTATGTTCCCGTCGGCGGCGAGATGGCGGTCAACTGCGCCATCCTGACTTACAACGGTACGGCGCACTTTGGTTTCAGCGGAGACGCGCAAGCAGCGCCGGATCTGCGGAAACTGGAGAAATTACTGGCGCAGAGTTTTCAAGAACTGCGTGCCGCCGCTGGACTCGAGCCGCCGCAAAAAGAAAAGAAGCGAATACGCCCGAAGCGGGCGGTTGTGGCTGTTCCTGCGCCGGCAAAGGTCGTTCCCGTGCTGGCAAAGGCCATGTCGGCGCCCGTGCCAAAGCCAACTGAATTGAAACAAGCTTCCATACCTGCGCCAGTAACTGAGACGAACGTTGCTTGAGAACAGGTGTTTGTCGCGTAGAAACATAACCGGTGTAGACCGTGGCACGTACTGATTCAGCCTCAAAAACGGCAGACTGGCTAGCCCTTGGTCATAGCCCGCTTCTCGTTCTTAGTGCACGTGCTCTGCCGCTGGCGCCAATTGGTCATGAATTGTATAAAAAAGTCCAATCTGGCCGATTCGTCGCTGGCTTGTCTTCTTACTTAGTGACTAATCACCACGGAGTCAAGCATGAAAGCTCTAAAGCACTTGCTACTTTGCAGCCTTGCCATTTTCCTGTGCCTGCCGGCTTCATCTCAGCAGACTGACATTAACCGTTACACGTTTTTCACCGGATTCGATTACCTGATCAGCCCGGCAAGAGATTTGACGGAGCGCGGATTCGAAGGCGATTTTGGCGTCACCGTGAAACCGTGGTTGGGCCTGGGCGGCGATTTCAGCGCCATGGGCAACGGCATCGTAAGCGGCGCTGGGGCCATCAACGGGAGCGAGACGGTCTTTGCGCCGATACTACAGGCCGCAGGATTCGACCCAAGTCAGGTTAACGTGCCGTTCAAATCGACCACTTACACCTTTGCCGTCGGCCCGCAGTTTTACATTCGTAAGTGGGACAGAGTCACGTTTCTTGTGCGTCCCGGCTTCGGGGGAATTCACGAGGCGGCAGACATCAATGCTACAGGGCCACTGCAGGGACTAATCTCAGAACTGGGGGTTAACCCTCACCAGACCGATACGCAGTGGTTCATTGGCATGGGCGGCGGTTTCGATATCAGCATTACGCGGCCCTTGGGCTGGCGGTTCGCCACCGACTGGGTGAATACTCACCTGTTTTCGAATATTTTAGTTCCTCGCCAAAACTATTGGCGCTTCTCCACCGGCCCGACGTTTCGCTGGGGCCATTTGAAGTAACGTGGCAAAGAACTATGGAAATATGAAGCCTCAGACCCTTAACGACATCTTCTCGGCCATCGTGGAACGCCGGCACGTGCGGGTGATGCTCGCTCGAGAAGCAGGCCGATGGGTTCCCATCGATTCGCAGCAGTTCTATCGGCATGTGGCGGGGGTGGCGCGCGCGTTCCGGAACTGGGGCGTAAGCAAGGGAGATCGAGTCGCCATCCTCAGTGAGAACCGGCCGGAATGGGCGGTCGCGGACTTCGCATCTTTTCAGTTGGGCGCGGTGGTGGTGCCCATTTACGCGACGCTGACCGCCCAGCAGACGGCGTACATTCTGTGCGATTCGGGGGCGAAGGTTGTTGTCGTCTCCACCGAGCAGCAGTTGAAGAAGTTCCTTTCTATTAAGGACCAAACCGCGGTGGAACGAGTGGTCGTGATGGATCCGCTGAGCACGGAAGATGCTGCACCCATGCACCGGCTGATGCAGGAAGGTCCGCGGGAACGCGATCCGGAGTTGGAAGCTGGCGCGCGCGCCATCACCGGCGATGATCTCGCTTCCATTATTTACACCTCGGGAACCACGGGCACTTCCAAAGGCGTGCAGCTGACTCACGGCAATCTGACTTCCAACATACTGCATTCGCTGGACGGTTTTGACGTTCACCCTGGCCACGTCAGCGTTTCCTTCTTACCGCTCTCGCACGTCACGGCGCGTCATGCCGATTTGGCCTTGCTTTACCACGGCGTGACGCTGGCCTACTGCCCTGCCTTCGATCAGTTGCCTAAGGTTTTGCTGGAAGTGCTGCCCACTCTTTTTGTCGCCGTGCCCCGTGTCTACGAAAAGATTTACAGCCAGGTGGAGCAGAAAGCCAAAACATTTCCGAAGCGGGCAATCTACCGCTGGGCGCTATCGGTGGGCCGAGTCCATCTCATGAAGATTCTCGCAGGCGAAATTCCGACCTCACTAAGTTGGAGACTGGCAAACAAGCTGGTGTTTTCCCAGGTGCGTGCGCGCCTGGGCGGCAACGTTGAAGTATTCGTCTCGGGCGGCGCGCCTCTGGGCACCGAACTGGCAGCGTGGTACGCAAGCATTGGCATTCGCATTCACGAGGGCTACGGCCTGACGGAGACTTCTCCGGTGATTGCGTTGAACACGCCGCGCGCGCACAAACTGGGCACGGTCGGCCGTCCCCTCTCGAATGTCGAGGTTCAGATTGCGGAGGACCAGGAAATTCTGGTACGGGGTCCCTCCGTTTTCCGCGCCTATTGGAACCGGCCGGAAGAAACTAGTGACGCATTTGCCGACGGCTGGTTCAAAACCGGCGACATCGGGATGCTGGATCAAGACGGATTCCTGTCGGTCACCGATCGCAAGAAAGACCTGCTCAAGACGTCGGGCGGAAAATTCATCGCACCGCAACCGGTGGAGAATTCCCTTAAGCTGAATGCTTTGATCGGAACCGCCGTGGTCGTAGGAGACCGGAGAAAATTCGCTTCCGTGATTATCTCTCCGTGCTTTGCCTTGCTCGAGGACTGGGCGCATGCCAACCATATATCTTTTTCTTCGCGACGCGAACTGATTGCCAACCCGAAGGTGAAAGCGCTTTATGAAGGCATCGTCGGCGAGGTGAACCGCAACTTGGCCCGCTACGAGGCCTTAAAGAAGGTTCTGCTGGTGCCGGATGAATTCACGGCAGACGATGGCAGTCTTACGCCCACGTTGAAACTTCGCCGCAAGACTGTTGAAGAACGCTATCGCAAGCAGATCGACGAGCTCTACGAGGAAGGCGACGTTGCCGTCGTGGCCTAACCGCGGCCAGAATCGTCTCCCCGCGCCCTACCTCCTCCTCACAATTCATCCGCGTTTCGCATAAAGCAGAGTGCGATCGGTTATCCTCAGTCTTTGGTCTCTAAACACTCTTCGTCTTTCAACCGCTGGTCTTTCGACAGCAGCAAGGAAATCTTTCAGCCCCGAGGGCACGTTCCCGCATGGCGAGCGCACAAATCGAGCATCTCCCTTCAAATAAGAGGCTGATCCTCGGCTCCCAGCTTGCGTTTCTGCCCACCGGTGTTCTGATGACGCTGCTGGGCCCGATGCTGCCGCTGCTGATCGCGCGCTGGGCGCTCAATGACGCCCAGGCGGGCAACCTGTTTCTGGTGCAGTTTCTGGCTGCCGTTGTGGGCGTGCAGCTATCGGGAGTTCTGCTCACCCGGCTCGGATACCGGCCCGCATTCTTGTCGGGATTGCTGCTGATGGCCGTCGGCGCGGCTTTGCTTTATGCGGGATCGGCGCGCCTGGGAATGGCCGCAATCGGCATATACGGGCTTGGAGTTGGCCTGATTGTTCCGACTGATAGTCTTTTGATTGCCGAGATAAGTGGGGATTCGCGCACAAGAGCTGTGAATCTTCTGAATTTTTTCTGGGGCTTTGGTGCGGTTTTCTGCTCATTGATGGTGGCTTGGGCCGCCGCTCACAAAATGCTGCCGGTCTTCCTTGGTGCGGTTTCGTTGTTCCTGGTAGTGCTCGTATTCGCGATGTGGGGATTACCTTTCCCGGCGGCTGCCGCCCGGTCGGATCGCGGGCCACGATGGCGGGAACTCGTCAGGAACCCGGTGATCTGGCTCTTTGCCCTGGTCTTCTTCTTTTATCCCGGCGCCGAGACCGCCGTCGGCGGCTGGATCGGCTCCTATGTCGCGCGACTGGGACCGCAGGAAGCGCACTGGGCGCCGCTGATGCCGGCGTTTTTCTGGTCGGCTCTGACCGCCGGCCGCGCTCTCGGCACGATGTTCCTCTCTTACCTTTCCGAGCGGCGCGTTTTGCGCGCGGGATTCGCCACCGCTGCCGGTGGAATCGTTTTGATGCTCGTTGCGACCGCTCTACCTGGAGCGATTCTCGGGGCTTTGATTACGGGACTGAGTTTTGCCACGTTGTATCCCATCACCATCGCGCGGCTTTCCCAGCGCTTCGGCGTGGCTGCACGCAGCATCGGCGCGGTGATGTTTTCGCTGGCGTCGATCGGCCCGGCCGTCATCCCGTGGATGGTGGGCGTCGTTTCGCAAAACACCGGGAGCTTGCGCTCGGGATTATTGCTGCCGCTGGGCGCGACGGTCCTTCTGCTTTTGATCCACTTACGCGATTGGTAGCGGGCGGCGGCGGCCTTAGTCGCGGGCTGATTGAGCACCGGCTAAAAAGCCTCTGACTATGCCCGCCGTCCTCCGTGCACCTCTGTGTACTCTGTGGTTAAACACTCCTTACGACCGCGATGCCTTGACCCGCTTCGTTCTCTCCAGTCGGAGCGGAGCGGTCGACGCCAGCTCTACCCGGTTGCGCCCTTTTTGCTTGGCGCGATAAAGAGCCTGATCGGCCGCGTTGATTACCTGCTCGGGCTGCCGATAGCGAGTGCTGGGTTCGGCCACGCCGATGCTCACCGTCACCGATAATCCGTCGCGCGGGCGGCTCAGAGGAGACCGCACTGCCGCCTTCTCTTTCGCTGGTCTTCTGCGGTCAGCGGCCTTTCTGCGGTCGGCTTCTTCCGCCTGGAGAGCGGTTCTTCTTTCGCCGCCGCGCATGCGAAAGGTCGAATCCTGAATAATCCGGCGCAGCGCTTCCAAGTGCTCGAACGCATCTTTCGCCGAGATACCGCGGAAAATTACCGCGAACTCCTCGCCTCCACAGCGGAAGGCTTGCCCACCGCCCGCGACTTTCGAGATGCGCGCCGCCACCATGCACAAAACCTGGTCGCCGACGTCGTGCCCGTAGGTATCGTTGAAATTCTTGAAGTGATCGATGTCAACGATGGCGATGGCGTATTGCTGATCGAGCGAAAGTAGCGCCTCGTTGAAGGCGCGCCGCCCGCGAATCCCGGTCAGTTCGTCGTAGTAGGCGAGCACATACGAAGTCTCAATCAGCGAAGCTGCGATGATTAAAGCCGCAGTCGCAACGTAGGCATCGGAAGCTTTCCCAATGGATGAAAATTCAAGCCACAGGAAAACGGCTGTCACCGACCACACAAATCCGGGCTCGATGGGCTTGCGGGTTTGCATGTAGCGCCGGATAAACACCGCGACAGCTGCGGCCAAACCAGCCAGCGCCCAAACAGGAATATCCGCCCGGTTGGGACCGCGCGCTGCGATGGCGCTGTTTTCCGGCCGGCACAGAACGGCGACGACAACGGACTCGATAAAAAGCAGGCCAAAGCGCGGTGCGATTCCGGCAATCACGAATCCGCGTTCCCGCCAGGCGGCAAATATGATGAAGTTGAGCGGGATCAGAAGCGCGGCCAGCGTTACGGCGGTGCGGCCCGGGCCACTGTGGGCGTGCCCGGCAGAAAAGAAATCGACCGCGCGGTGCGCCAGCAGAAGCGTCAGCAGCGAAAACAGAATGCGGCTGGAATTGAACCGCCAGGCCAGAAGCAATCCGGCCACAAACACCGCAACATAATAAAAGGAGAGCGAAGACGCGAACTGCGCGAACAGCGAACCGTTGACGAGCGCCACCACGACGGCCAGCGCCACCCCGCCCGGTACCAGCCACGCCTTCCAGACTTTGCCGTTCACCCTGAACCCCTGTGCTGACGACCTCTACGCAGAGACGCTCCCGCGACTCCGCTCTCAGAATACGGCAGCGCGCGCGGGAATACCGTTATGTTTCCGACACCGTCAAACTTGCCGATGTGCTCGCCGCCCGTGGTAGTCTTCCCTGTTTATGGCCGAGTCCGCCAATCCCACACTGCGCGTTGCCATCGACACAGGCGGAACTTTCACCGACTGTGTGTGGCTCCAAGCCGGCCAACTCAAGACCCTCAAGGTATTCTCGACACCCGATGATCCCTCGCGCGCCATCGCCGAGGCGCTCGCCAAAATCGGCGCGGCCGCGGGCGTCACGCTCTTGCATGGCACCACCGTAGGCACCAACGCGCTGCTCGAAAGAAAAGGCGCACGGATCGCGCTCATCACCACCGCTGGTTTTGAAGACGTGATCGAGATCGGCCGCCAGGCTCGTCCCCGCCTCTATGATTTCTTTTTCGATCGGATTCCGCCGCTGGTCGCCCGCGACATGCGTTTCGGCGTCCACGAGCGCATCGATGCCGCAGGCCGGGTGTTGCAGCGCCCGTCAGATGCGAAATTAGCGCAACTGCGGGAAACCGTATTGCGGGCGCAGCCCGAGGCCATCGCGATCTCGCTCTTGTTCTCGTTTGCGAACTCTGAAAACGAAGCCCGCGTTGCTGCGGCGCTGGCCGATTCCGGCAAGCCCTTCTCTGTCTCGCACGAAATCCTGCCCGAGTTCCGCGAATACGAACGCACCAGCACGGTCGTCGTGAACGCGTATCTTCAGCCGCTCATGCAGAGCTACATGGAAAAGCTGGCCGACCGAGTTGCGCAAGTAGAACAAGCCGCACGGAAAAAACAACGCGAACGATCGAGCAAGAATAATGATGCTGCGTCGCCGGGGCAGGAGAAATCGCCCAGCCAGCCCCGATCGCGAATCTTCGTCATGCAGTCCAGCGGCGGAATCGCCGCGCTCGAGTCCGCCGCGCGCGAACCGGTTCGCACCGTGTTGTCCGGCCCCGCCGGCGGGCTGGTAGGCGCCGCCGCTGCAGCATCCCACAGCGGTTTCACGAAAATCTTGTCCTTCGACATGGGAGGCACCTCGACCGACGTTGCCGCGGTGCAGGGCGAGAGCAGCGCCGGCAATCAGTCGGAAGTCGCCGGACTTCCCGTGGGCGTCCCCATGCTCGACATTCACACCGTGGGCGCCGGCGGCGGATCGCTCGCGCGCTTCGATACCGGCGGCCTGCTGCGCGTAGGTCCGGAGTCGGCTGGCGCGGACCCCGGCCCCATTTGCTATGGCCGCGGCACCCAACCCACCGTGACCGACGCCAATCTGCTCCTGGGGCGGCTTCGGCCCGACCGCTTTCTGGGCGGCGAGTTCACGCTCGACCTGGAACGCACGCGTCGCATCACCGCCGAGTGGCTGAAGAAGCAGCGCTCGCGCCTGAGCCTCGCGCAGTTCGCCCGCGGCGTGGTGCGGGTGGTAAACGCAAACATGGAGCGAGCCTTGCGCGTCGTCTCCATCGAGCGCGGCTACGATCCGCGCGATTTTGCCCTGGTCGCCTTCGGCGGCGCGGGCGGCCTGCATGCCTGCGAACTCGCCGAAGCCCTGGCGATTCCCACCGTGATCATTCCCGCACGGCCGGGCGCGCTTTCGGCCTTCGGAATTCTGGTCAGCGATGTGGTCAAAGATTTTTCGCGCACGCTGCTCTGGCGCTTCCAATCCCAAGTCCCGCTGGCCGAGCTTCAGAAAGAATTTCGCCAACTGGAAACCGCCGCCCAGAAGTCATTTGCCGACGAGCATTGGCAATCCCACCGCCCGATCCATTACGAAAAAACGCTCGACCTGCGCTATCGCGGCCAAGGCTACGAGCTGAACGTGCCCGCCAAAGGAGATATCGTCGCCCGTTTTCACGAAGAGCACCAGCGCTGCTACGGCTATCGCCACGCCGCCCGCGAGATCGAACTGGTCACGCTCCGTCTGCGAGCCAGGTTGCGGACGCCACAGCCGGCGCGACAGCCGCTATCGTCGAAGACCACGCGGGCCGCGGCGCAGCGTGCGTCGGTAACGCGCGTCGCGCCCGTCGAGCGCGCACGAGTGGTCTTCGAGAAAGCGGAAATCACGCCCGTCTTCGAGCGCAGCCAACTTTCCCCGCCGCGCGCGTCTCCAACAACCGCAACCCGCATATTAAGAGGACCGGCAGTCATCACCGAATACAGCGCGACCACCGTCATTCCGCCGGGAAAGAAATTCTGGGTCGACGCCCAGGAAAACCTGATTGTCCAGCTCAAGGACCAGCCGTTGAGCCGCAAGCGCTGAGCCGCCGCCGCGACCCGTCGAGCGCCAAAACCCCCAAGCTCCCACGCTCTGAGACTTTGCGCCCCCACCACTGGAATCCCGTCCCAACTCAGGCGATACTCTCTACTATGGATTTCGATCAACTCGCCACCTTCCTCGAAGTCTCCAAGCTCGGCAACTTCTCTCGCGCCGGAGAAAAGGTTTTTCTCTCTCAGTCCGCCGTCAGCGCCCAGATCCGCCAGCTCGAGCAGGAATATGGAGCCCGCCTCCTCGACCGCTCCGGCAAGAAAGTCCGTCTCACTCCCGCCGGCGAAGTCCTCTTCGAGTACAGCACTCGCCTTCTCGCCCTGCGCGACGAGTCCATACGCGCCGTCACCGATCAGGGCACCTCGCCGCGCGGCGTGCTCGCCATCGGCGCCAACGAGGCCACATGTCTTTACGTTCTGCCCCGGGCCTTCGAGGAATATCGCCGCCTTTATCCCCAGGTTCAAATCAGCATCTACCGCAACTTCAGCCGCAAAATTCTCGAGCGCATTCAGGATGGCCTCATCGACGTCGGCATCGTCACCATGCCCGTCAAGCTTCCGCGCCTCAAGGTCGAGCGAATTTTCCGCGACCGCCTCATGCTCGCCGTCAGCCCCACCAATCCGCTCGCCAAACTCAAATCGGTTCCCGTCAGTGTCGCCGCCGAGCAGCCGCTCATCTTCCCCAAAGCCGGTTACACCCGCCAGATCATGGACAAACTTTTCCGCCCCTACCGCGCCGATTTAAAAATCGCCATGGAACTGCCCAGCATCGCCATGATCAAAACCTTCGTAGCTTCCGGCCTCGGCGTCTCTCTCATCAGCGAGACCTTCACCCGCCGCGAAAGCCGCGACGGAGAAATCCGCTTAGTCCGCATCGAGCACACCGACTTATGGCGCGAGTTAGCCATGGTCCACGACCGCAACCGAACCCTCCCCCGAGCCGCCGTAGCCTTCATGGAATTAGTAAGAACCGGCGTCCTGGATCACAGCAACCAAATTAAAGGCTAATGTCGAAATTAAATAAAATTTGTCATCCTGAGCGGAATTTGGCTCGCGCGAAGCGCGAGACAAATGGAGTCGAAGGACCCCAACACCGCCAGAAGCAGCACCGAAGCTGCAAGGCATTCTCCCCGTGGCCCGTACCGGGGAGTGGCAAGAATGCCTCGCAACGCCAGTACCGCTGCAAGCGGGTATGGGGTCCTTCGGCTCCGCAAATGCGCCGCTTCGCGGAGCATTCCCTCCGCTCAGGATGACAGAGTGAGGGCCGACGATGAAGACCGAACACCACTACTTCACCTACATCGTCTGTAGCGCCTCCGGCACGCTTTACATCGGTGTGACGAACAGCATCTACCGCCGAGCTTTGGAGCACAAACGCGGCGAAATTGAAGGATTCGCCAGTAAGTATCACTGCGATCGGTTGGTGTACTACGAAGGCTTTGACGACGTTCAGAAAGCCATTGCGCGGGAGAAACAATTGAAGGGCTGGAGAAGGTCGAAAAAGATTGCTTTGATTGAGTCGAAGAATCCGCAATGGGAAGACCTGGCTGAGAAGTGGGGAGCACAAATGCTGTCCGCCGCTGAAGCGATAAAGGACCGCTGAGAAGGGATGCTGAGAACGGACGCCAAGAAGGCCCGCAAGGGAGACTCATGCCACCAAACAAACTCTGTCATCCTGAGCGGAATGTGCCTCGCGCAAAGCGCGAGACAAATGGAGTCGAAGGACCCCAACACCGCCAGAAGCAGCACCGAAGCTGCAAGGCATTCTCCCCGTGGCCCGTACAGGGGAGTGGTAAGAATGCCTTGCCCAAGGCGTTCTCCCCGTGCACTCGACGACCCCGCCCACCCAACCACCACCAAAGCAGTCGCTGACAACTTACCCGACCCTGATAGATGACGATCCCGACCGAGGGGCTCACGGCTGAAAATCCAGCGGCCCGTCGCGCAAGTGTAGAGCGGGCGCCCCCGCCCGCTGCCTTTGACCTTGGTTTTGCCTTTGACTCTGCCTTTGCTTCTTTTGTGTCATCCTGAGCGCAGCCGAGCTAAGCAAAGCGCAGGCCCGGCGGAGTCGAAGTTGAGGCGCTTGCGCGGCGTCTTAGCCGCGCGCCGAAATCCCGAGCGAAGCCGAGGGAGTTCCCTACACCCTACCCCACGGCAAGCAGGCCTCAGGGAGTTCTCCCCGCACACTCGACGAACTCGAACCCCGCCACCCCAACCACCACCAAACCAGTCGCTGACAAGTTACCCGACCCTGATAAATAACGATCCCGACCAAGGTGGTCACGAGGATATTCGTGGCCCTTTTTTGTCAGCCTCCAGTAAGAATTGCGCCTGCTGAAGAAGCGAAGTGAGGACCGAATGGCGGTACGCAACTATTGGCTTGATCTCTTCACGCCAGTGACGTGGCAAGAATTTCTCCAGTCCGGAGCCAAAGTGTCCGGCTTTCGGGAGTCAAGGTGGAACACCCTTCAGAAGGTCAAGCCAGGAGATTATTTCCTTTGCTATGTGACAGGCATTTCGAGATGGATTGGCTTGCTGGAGATTACCTCGGAACCCTTTCGAGACACGGCCCCGATTTGGAAGGACGAGAGCTTCCCCTGCCGCGTAAAGGTGAAGGTCCTAGCCAAACTAACCCCCGAAACTGGAGTTCCCGTTAAGGAAATGAAGGATCAGTTATCGGTTTTCCAAACGGCAGGCGGAGCACTGGCCTGGACTGGCCATTTTCGGGGCTCACCGACAAAGTGGAAAACAGCCGACGGCGAGGCCGTAGTCAAAGCGGTGCAACAAGCTGCGGAATCACCGGTCGTTCGCCCGATTGATCCCAGTAAACTAAAATACCGCCCCAAGGCGTTGAAAGCGAAAATCGGGTTGGTTACAGTCCCCGAGTCTGAAGAAACGGACCAGCCCGAGCAGGAAGTGATAAAGGAGCCCGCGGCGCACACTGAAATTCAGTGGCTGCTTCTTAAGCTAGGCTCCGACATGGGCTTCAGCGTCTGGGTGGCACGGAATGACCGCAGCCGTTCGTTCGGGGCACATCGCTTCGCAGAGCTACCTGCGTTGAAGTCAAGCCTCCCCCTCCAGTTCGACGATGCGACCAACAGGACCATCGAGCTGATCGACGTGCTCTGGCTCGACCGGAACTCAATCGTTGCCGCGTTTGAAATCGAGAGCACAACATCAATCTACTCAAGGTCTCCTGAGGATGGCAGATTTGGTGGCAATGCAGCCGAACCTAAACATCCCCCTTTTTCTAGCCGCGCCCGAAGAACGTCGAGAGAAAGTCTTTGCTGAAGTCAACCGCCCGACGTTCTCGCGGCTGGACCCACGGCTGGCAGAGATATGTCGCTACATCTCGTTTGACGCATTGAGAGAACGATTGGGGCAAGTTAAAGACTTCGTGCGATATCTGAAGCCGGACTTTCTGGAAGAGTTGTCAGAAGCTTGCGACCTAGACCAAGAGTAGTTGTACGGCTGATAACCGATCAAAAAGAGGGCATAACCAATGGCCTACCATCCTCCAGAACAGTTGCTCAGAAGTCGCCGCCAAAGTCGCGCAGGGCCAAGAGCCAACTTCCACGGTACGAATATTCCTCTCTTGGTTTTGGGGCGCTCAGCGGCGCGGGAGCTTCATCAAACAGGTCATGAGGGAAGCGCTGGCTACCACGAAACTGAGGACGATACCTGACTTCGATGAAACGTATATTGACGGAACGATTAAGTTCGTTTCCGCCACAGAAGAGCTTCCCCAGAGCAAGACTGATGCCAGCACAGGCGAGATCAAGGTGTCACTCCAAGACTCGATGGTCATGGTGGACTCCGTATCGTCCAAAACGAAAGTCGATCCAAGTTATAGGATCGCTCGGCTGAAGTCGGCACACACAGTCCCGCTGCACCTTGGGCCAGATGCTACGGTAAGCGAAGCCATTACGTTGATGATGAAACACGATTTTTCGCAGTTACCCGTGATAGTCGGAGAGCGCACGGTCAAGGGCCTTATCAGCTGGAAATCGTTGGGAAAACGACTGGCGATGGACAGAAAATGCGGCTTAGTCAAGGATGCGATGGAACCCGTTCACGTTATAGACCTCGACACCTCGCTATTCGACGCGATCCCGCTCATTGCAAAGCACGATTGTGTCCTGGTCCGTGACAGCAATAACAAAATCTGTGGTGTCATGACACCGTTTGATGTAAGCCAGACGTTTGTAGAACTCGGGGAGGCCTTCCTATTACTTGGAGAGATAGAGAATCTCATTCGCGACATGATAGATGGGCGGTTTTCAAAAGCCGAACTTGAGGAGGCGCGCGACCCACTTGACGCCGACCGACCTCTGAACGATGTCAGCGATCTCAATTTCGGAGGCTACGTCCGGCTGCTACAAAAACCGGAAGCATGGGAAAAGCTGCAGACCAAGCTTGATCGCGCAACCTTCGTACGCTATCTCGAGAGTGTCCGAATCATTCGAAACAACACGATGCACTTCGATCCCGATGGAATTGAAGACACTGAACTCCAAGAATTGCGGGAGCTTGCGAGACTGCTGAAACAGGTTAAGGAGC
>PLHN01000465.1 GCA_003139975.1 Acidobacteriaceae bacterium | reverse complement strand
TGGATGGATCAGCAGTACGGCCCCGATAAAAAAACTGAGAACAAGGATGAGGGTGCAAAGCCGGCCGCAAAAGAAAAGCAAAAGAAAGACAAGCTGGCTGCGGTGGGATAGGACGTATCTGCCAGTTTCGCTGTGACCCGGCTCACATTCACAGGTGTTTAATTCTGAGAGCATAACTTGATTGCCTGATGCCAGACTTTTTGCTTGAAGTAGGTTGTGAAGAAATCCCGGCGCGCATGATCGATGGCGCCAGCCGCGAACTGCGTCAACGCGTAGGAGCGCTGCTGGAACGGGAACGTATCGCGCCCAACAGTCCACTTAGCGGGCTCGATACCCCACGCCGTTTGGCCGTAATCGCGCAGGGCATTCCTGCTGCGCAGCCCGATGTCACCGAACAGGTCACAGGGCCCTCCGCACAAGTCGCGTTCAAAGATGGACAGCCCACTCCGGCCGCGCACGCCTTTGCGAAAAAGGTCGGCGTCGATGTCGGCAAACTCGAAAAAGTATCCATGCCCAAAGGTGAATACCTGGGGGCCACGGTTACACGCAAAGGCCGCACGGCAGCCGAGATTCTGGCCGAGGCGCTTCCGAAAGAAATCGCCGGGCTGTATTGGCCGAAAAATATGTACTGGCGCAAGCGCGGCGAGTTATTTGTTCGCCCCGTGCGCTGGCTGGTGGCAATGCTCGACGAGCAGGCGATTCCGATGGAAGTGTTCGGGATTGCAGCCGATAAAGTCTCGCGCGGGCATCGCTTGCTGGGTTCGGAAACTACCTCGATTGCGCGTCCGACCGCCTATGTGGAGGCGCTGCGCGCCGCCAAGGTCCTCGGAGCCGCCGAACGTGAACAAGTCATCCGCAAAGCGCTGGATGCAGCCACGCGCACGATAACAGGTGCCCGTTGGCGCGAAGATGAGCCGCTTTTGGCCACGGTCGTCAACCTGACGGAATTCCCCTCGGTAATTCTCGGCGGCTTCGATCCCGAGTTTCTCGCTCTTCCCGAAGAAGTGCTGGTAACGGTGATGCGCGATCACCAAAAGTACTTCGCGATTGAAGATGCGAACCACAAGCTGCTGCCGCACTTTCTGGCGGTGCTCAATACCGCGAGCGATGCCGATGGCCTGATCCGCCATGGCAATGAGCGCGTCCTGCGCGCCCGCTTCAACGACGCACGTTTTTTCTGGCAGACCGACCAGAAGCAGACGCTGCGCGAGCGGGTCGAACTGCTCAAGCATGTCACCTTCCAGAAAGACCTGGGCAGCTACTACGACAAAACTCTGCGCATGCAGCGCCTCGCCAGCTGGCTGGCCGAGACCGTACGGCAGAACGGTATGCCAATTCGGCCCGGTGTCGTACACAAGGCTGCCTTGCTCGCCAAGACCGACCTTACAACTGAATTGGTGAAGGAGTTTACCGAACTGCAGGGAATTGTCGGCGGCTTGTACGCCAAAGCGCAGCAGCTTGATCCCGACCTGCCAGAAGCTACACGGTGGGCAGTGGCGGATGCCATCTACGACCATTACAAGCCGGAATCGATGGAGGATGAAATCCCTCGCAACGTCGAGGGCGCCGTGCTCTCTATCGCCGACAAGGCCGACTCCATCGCCGGCATGTTTGCCCTTGGCCTCGTCCCCAGCGGTTCGAAAGACCCGTTTGCTCTCCGCCGTCAGGCTAACGGCATTGTGAAGACGATCGCCGAACACAAGCTGCCGTTCCGTCTTTCGGAAATCATGACGGATGCGCGTTCGCATTACCGCGGTTCGGAAGCAGAAAAGAAGTTCTCGAATACCGACTATGCCGGTTCGGTCTGCGCCTTCTTCCGCGAGCGGCTCGAGTTTTATCTGAAGGACGCGCGCGGTTTTGCCTATGACGTGGTGAGCGCTGTGCTGGCGATTGACGCCGACGATGTTGTGGATGCGGCCGCACGAGCAGAGGCCGTCACCAAAGTGCGCGGCTCGGCTGATTTTGAATCAATCTCCGTCGCCTTCAAGCGAATGAAGAATATTCTGCGGCAAGCCGCAGAACACAAGCGGCATATCGCCGATCATCTTGACGCGGATGGACTGATTGAAGACGCGGAGAAGGAACTGGCTGCACTCATTCCCCCGACCGCAACTGCGGTTGAGAAGCTACGCGCCACGCGCGACTATGAGCAAGCATTGCTCGAAGTCGCCAAGCTGCGTCCGGCAATAGACAAATTTTTCGACAAGGTTATGGTAATGGTCGACGACGAGAAGTTGCGCGCCAATCGCCTGGCCTTGCTCAAAACCCTGGTAAAGGAATTTTCCACGATCGCGGATTTTTCCGAGATCGTGACCGAAGGCAANNAAAGAATCCAAGTAATACAGAATCGAAATAACGAGGAGTCATTATGGCAACGATAACTCTCCCTGAAGCGGAAGTTGCGGAAAGCAAAAGCACGACTACCAAGTATGTGTATTCTTTCGGCGGCGGCAAGGCCGACGGNNGGCGGCAAGGCCGACGGCAACGGCAAGATGAAAGATGTGCTGGGCGGCAAAGGCGCCGGCCTTGCAGAGATGACCAACGCGGGCCTCCCCGTTCCTCCGGGGTTCACCATTCAGACCGAAGCTTGCCGCGAGTACATGCGGCACAACGCGGTTTCGCGCGAAGTCGATGCGCAGATGGATGCGGCTCTCGCCAAACTGGAAAATCTCCAGGGCCAAAAGCTCGGCAAGGGTGACAACCCGCTGCTGGTGAGCGTGCGCTCGGGCGCCAAGTTCTCCATGCCGGGCATGATGGATACGATTCTCAATCTCGGCTTGAACGACCAAAGCGTGGAAGCGCTGGCCAAACGCGCCGATGCCCGCTTTGCCTACGACTCCTATCGCCGCCTCATTCAGATGTTTGGTAGTGTCGTTCTGGAGATCGAAAAGTCGGAGTTCGAAGAGGTTTTCGACGGCAAGAAGAAACAAAGGAAGGTGAAGTTCGACACCGAACTCGACGCCAAGGCGCTGCAGGAAGTCATCGCGGAATACAAGAAAGTCGTCAAAAAGCACGCCAAGCGGGACTTTCCGCAGGACGCCCACGAGCAGCTGGTCATGGCGCGGGACGCCGTGTTCCGCTCGTGGCAGAACGACCGCGCCAAGCATTATCGCCGCATCAACAACATCGACGACATGCTCGGCACCGCAGTCAACGTGCAAGCCATGGTGTTCGGCAACCTCGGCGATACGTCCGGCACGGGCGTTGGTTTTACCCGCAACCCCGCCACTGGCACGAAGGAGTTCTACGGCGAGTTTTTGCTGAATGCGCAGGGCGAGGATGTGGTTTCTGGCGTGCGTACTCCGGTTCCAATCCTCGAACTCGAAAAGGTCATGCCGGACGTGTACCACCAGCTGCGCGACATCACGACGCGCCTCGAAAAACATTACAAAGATATGCAGGATTTCGAGTTCACCATCCAGGATGGCAAG
>PLHN01000089.1:3721-7163 GCA_003139975.1 Acidobacteriaceae bacterium | reverse complement strand
AGGTCTTCGCGCTTGAGATAGATTTTTGCGCCACCTAATTTTTCGGTCAGGCGGCGGGCGAAGAAGAGCGGCGTGGGACGTCCGGCGTAGGTTTTTAGCAGGAGATCGAGACGCTGCCGGAATTTCTTGTCGCGCTTGGCCTTTTCGTATTCGCGCTCTAATTCCTGAAGCGCGGCCATCAGGGTTTCGGGGACATAGCGTCCGCCATAGGGGCCGAAGCGGCCGGGGGAGATGGCATGATCGGCGGGCTTTTTCGTCTGACGTCCTGCCTTCTTGGTGATCATCGCGGTCGCCATTGCCTTTTTCCCAGCCGTTGAGTCCCCAATCGTAAGTTCGAACCTCAGCGGCTAAAGCCGCGAGTAAAGATCAACTCCTTATCGCAGCGCTGAAGCGCTGCGCCACCCAAAATCAGCCCTGCGCCACCCAATCGTGCACACCCAGATCAGTGGGCCTCGTCCATCGCGCGCACGGCTTCAACAAAAGCGCGGATTTTCCGGTGGTCTTTCTTGCGCGGCTCGGATTCAACGCCGGTGGAGACATCGACTCCCCAGGGATGCAGAAGATGGATCGCGTTCTGCACGTTGCCGGGATGGAGCCCGCCGGCAACGATGAGCTTGCTGATGCTGTTAATGATGCTGGCCCAGGGTTGCACGCGCTCCCAATCAAAGGTGTGGCCGGTGCCGCCGGGCCTGGTTGCGGTGGAGGAATCGAGCAGCACGCCGGAGATGACGCCGGGGCGAAAACCGTGGGTTTCGAGGAAGAGGTCGCCGTTATGGGCGACGTGAATCTTGTGTACGCGCTTGCCTTTGTACGCCTCGTCGGGCTCAATGACGCCAACCGCAACGGGGTCCCATCCGACGGATTCGTCGTCGGGCTTGTCGAAGATTTGCGCCGGACAGGAGCGAAACACCGTCGGACGGCTGATTCCGTTGGAGAGAGCTTTGAAGAGCGAAACCGAAAATTGCTTGTCCTCACTACCGTGCAACTGCACCGCGGTCAGGCCCACGGTCTTAGCGATGCCTTGAACCTCATCGACAGTTTGATTAACAAAGACGCCGATTTTTTCTATTGCGGGGGGCAGTTGAGAGGCTATGGCCTGGGCCGCTTCCGCCGTGACGTGGCGGGAGCTGTTCGGATAGAAGACGAAGCCGATCGCATTCGCGCCCGCATCGATGGCGGCGAGCGCGTCCTCCCGGTTCGTGATCCCGCAGATTTTGACCCACGTCATAAGGGCAGCTGTCAGCTATCAGTCGTCAGCCATCAGTAAAATCTTCTAACCATTAACCGCAGTTCTTGTTTCTCCCATCAGCTTGGTGAGCGCTTCGCCCGGATGTTCCGCTTTCATCAGGGATTCGCCGATCAGAAACGCTTCATATCCGGCGGCGCGCAATTGCGCCAGGTCGGCGCCGGAACCGATGCCGCTCTCGGCTACAGCCAGACAGCCTTCGGGAATTTTTTCGGACAGCCGAAAAAGCGTTGCGAGACTAACCTCAAAGGTGCGCAGATCGCGGCTATTGACGCCGATCAGACCGCAGCCGGCGTCGAGGGCGCGCTGCAGTTCCGCTTCGTCGTGCGCTTCGCAGAGCACATCGAGCTGGTGCGAGCGGGCGCTCTGTGCGAGCGAGACGAGTTCCTTCTGGCCGAGGGCGGCGACGATTAGCAGAATTGCGTCGGCGCAATTTGCGCGGGCTTCGACGATCTGAAATTCGTCGACGATAAAATCCTTGCGCAGGCAGGGAAGAGAAGTGGCCGCCGAGGCTTCGCGCAGGTAATTGAGTGAGCCTTGAAAAAACTGCTCGTCGGTAAGCACGGAGAGCGCGGCCGCCCCCGCCTGCGCAAGTTCGCGGGCCAGGGTGCTGGGGTGAAAATCTGCCCGGATCAAGCCTTTTGAAGGAGAGGCTTTTTTGAGCTCAGCGATTATGGCAATCCTCTCCTGCGAAGCGCGGAGAAGATGCTCACGAAATCCGCGCGGGCAGTGCTGGTCAGCGGCTTTTTCCAAGGCGCGTAGATCGGCACTCTTCCGTCTTTGCGAGAGACGCTGGCGGGTGGCGGCGACAATGGAGTCGAGGGAGGCTGGCATGCTACCGGCATCAATTATACGGAAGGGCCCGCGAATCCAAGTCCAATAAGGAGGGGCTGGCGTCTTTCTCGCCCGGCTAGCTAGGGCTCTTCTCGTCTGCGGGCCCAGAAATCGGCGGAAATAAGAACTGGCGTGATCTCAAATTCCACCAGATCGGCCCACCGGCGAACCCACTCGTTGAGCGCGTTCACGTCCGGCGCCTCCATAATCTGGAAACACCGCGAGCCGGCGACATCCATCCAACTAGCCTGGTAGGTGACGCCATCAGGCAGCATCCGGCCGCTTGCCTGGAAGCGCTCACCCACCGCCGTCGCGTCGCCGTGCCGGAAGCGCTCGATAACCATGAAGAGCATAGGGGGAGTGTAGCGCAGGCAATCAGGTGACCGAATGTATGGTGAGCCACGTCATTGACCGCTCTTGTGCAAGATGCTATAAACATGTGCTTTGTGCTGGAGTCGCGCGGTCCTTTGCCGGGCTGGCGCGGCGGCACAAATGGTATTCCGACGCGGCCAAATCAGCACTCCTTGTTTTATGCGTTCCGGTGGAAGCGTGGTCGGAACTCCGGTAGCTTAGTTTGCCTTGCGATAACGCTGGGCAGCCTGAACGCTGGAGCAAAACACACCGTAACCCCTGAAGAGAGACTCTGAGGAAAATTATGATACGCACTTTGACCGCCCATGTTGTGTCCGCGAGCCGCGGGATTGCGAAAGCATCCGCCGCTCTAGCGGCTTTGTTGTTTGTGACGACCGCCTGCTTTGCCCAGCCCGCTGAAGAAGCCGGCGGCGGCGAAGCCGCACTTAAACTGCCTGACCTTAAGACGGTCAGTTTTCTGAACAACTCGATTAATGGCCACAATCTGCTACTGATTGGACTTCTGTTCTGCGTTTTCGGGCTCAGCTTCGGCTTGGCCATTTACATGCGCCTGAAGAACCTGCCTGTGCATCGGGCCATGCGCGAAATCTCCGAATTGATCTACGAGACCTGCAAAACCTACCTGATTACTCAGGGCAAGTTCCTGATGCTGCTGTGGATCTTTATCGCGGTCATCATCTCACTTTACTTTGGCTGGCTGAAGCCGGTGCCGGGCAAATCCGTTGCCGTCACGCTGCCCATCATCCTTTTGTTTAGTCTGGTGGGAATCGCCGGCAGTTACGGGGTCGCGTGGTTTGGAATTCGCGTGAACACTTTCGCCAATTCGCGCACGGCTTTCGCATCTCTGCCGGGCAAACCGTATCCCGTGTACCAGATCCCGCTCGAAGCTGGCATGTCCATCGGCATGATGCTGATTTCGGTCGAACTGCTCATCATGCTTTTTATCCTGCTGTTCATTCCGGCTGATTATGCCGGCCCGTGCTTCATCGG
>PLHN01000089.1:0-3645 GCA_003139975.1 Acidobacteriaceae bacterium | reverse complement strand
TTTGAAACCTACGGCGTGACCGGCGTCGCGCTCATTACCTTCATTCTGCTGGGCGTGAAGAGCCCGACCATCCAGGTTCAACTGCTGGTCTGGATTTTCGTCATGCGCATCATGATGCTTGTCTCCAGCGCCTTGGCGTATTTTGTCAATGGTGCCATCGCGAAAGCGAAGTACGCCAATGCCGAGAAAATGGACTTCGAGCACCCGCTGACTTCGCTGGTCTGGCTCACCTCGATTGTCTCGATCATTGCCACCTACTTTATTTCGTATCTCATCATCCCCAACTTGGGCATCAATGGCGACACGAGCCAGTGGTGGAAGCTGGCCACGATCATCTCCTGCGGAACGCTGGCGGGAGCGCTGATTCCGGAACTCGTTAAGGTCTTTACCTCCGTGAACTCGCGCCACGTGAACGAAGTGGTGACCTCAGCCAAGGAAGGCGGCGCATCGCTCGGCATCCTTTCGGGTTTTGTCGCTGGCAACTTCTCCGCTTACTACCTGGGCCTGTCGATGATGGGCCTGATGGCGGTCGCTTACTACATGAGCACGATGGGTTTGGAGGGGGCAGCCGGAATGCTCGCACCGGCGGTCTTCGCTTTCGGGTTGGTCGCTTTCGGGTTCCTCGGCATGGGGCCGGTGACCATTGCCGTTGATTCCTACGGACCGGTCACCGACAACGCGCAGTCGGTGTACGAGCTCTCGCTGATCGAGCAGGTGCCAAACGTCAAGGCGGAAATCAAGAAGGATTTCAACATCGACGTTAATTTTGATCACGCCAAGGACTTGCTGGAAGAAAACGATGGAGCCGGCAACACCTTCAAAGCGACGGCGAAACCCGTGCTGATCGGGACCGCGGTTGTCGGAGCAACCACGATGATCTTTTCGATCATCATGGCCCTTACCCACGGACTGACCGTCAACAAGGAGAATCTATCGCTGCTGCATGCTCCGTTCTTCCTGGGCCTGATTACCGGCGGCGCGATGATCTACTGGTTCACGGGAGCCAGCACTCAGGCCGTGACCACCGGCGCTTATCGCGCCGTTGAGTTCATCAAGGCCAACATCAAACTTGAGGGATCGGACAAGGCATCGGTTGCCGACAGTAAGAAGGTGGTTGAGATCTGCACCAAGTACGCGCAGAAAGGTATGTTCAACATCTTTCTCGCTGTGTTCTTTGGAACCTTGACCTTCGCCTTCGTCGAGCCCTTCTTCTTCATCGGCTACCTGATCTCGATTGCGATCTCCGGTTTGTACCAGGCCATCTTCATGGCCAACGCCGGCGCCGCATGGGACAACGCCAAGAAGATCGTCGAAACCAAGCTGAAGCAGAAAGGAACGCCGCTGCACGATGCCACCGTGATCGGCGATACGGTGGGCGATCCTTTCAAGGACACATCTTCGGTAGCGATGAACCCGGTCATCAAGTTCACGACGCTGTTCGGATTGCTGGCCGTCGAACTGGCGGAAACCCTCAAACCCAATGGTGAAGCAACCGGCCTGACGATCGGGCTGGCGATAGCCTTCTTCCTGGTTTCGTTCACCTTCGTCTACCGCTCGTTCTACGGGATGCGGATCGGATCGGAATAAGCAGTTCGAGTAGCGCCGGCGTCCCGCCGGCAACAACAAGAAACGCCATCCGGCTTTGCCGGATGGCGTCTTTTTCTGCGTAGCGCCGGCATCCTGCCGGCGGTCACTGCCAAAAAGGCAACCCTGCGTTATACTTCCGCTCCAAAGTCGCCTGCCCAAGATCGTGGCACAGGCCGGTTACAGAGAGGAAGCTTGAAATGTCCAAGAGAACCTGTGACGCTTGCGGGAAAGACAGGGACGTTAGCGGAGGTAAGACGTGCGAGAAGGGGCATTTTATCTGCAAGGACTGTGTCTACAGCGGAGTTATTTTTGTCTCAGAGAAGGCCCACTGCCCGATCTGCAAGCACAGCCTCAGATAGGATTTCGGGCCTCGCTAACGGATAGGTCGAGCGCTGCACTCGCCACTAAGGTAGGCCCGATGAGGTTTCGACAGCGGAGGTTCGTATGTCAGATGTCAGTCGTGAAGACTTTCTCGACTGGATTGAAAAGTGCGTAGCCAATCCAGAGGTTGCCATCAGGACGGCAGACCGTATGGTTGAGGAGGACTCAGACACCGCGAACGGTTTCTTCGTTCGTGCTTCAAGGTTTCTCGCCTTCGGCAAGCTGGCGCTTGATCGAATTGAGAGCAATGCCGCGGATTCATCCGCGGAGACTCTTGCCTTATGCGAGAAGGCCCTCATGGAATACTCGGCCGCGCGTAACGCTGAAGATTCTGCCTATGAAGAAGAGGAGGTCCATAAAGAGACAGTTGTCGTCAAACCTGCGGGACTCTTCAGCAAGGCCCGCACAGAAATACGAGAGACCAAGCTAAGAAGAACGCACAACAATATGGACTGGCCTCCGTTCGAAAACCACCTCGACGCGGTTGCCATCATTCTAGAAAAGGCCCGTCCGAAGAGCGTGCAGCAGTTGCTCGGAAAAACCAAACTCCTCTACATTATGGCGGCGGATCGGCTTTCAAATTCGAATGCTGTGGCAGGGATGACCAATCGGAATGACGCCGTTAGGGCGGACGTTCGTTCACTCTGCGGGGTTTTTGTTGAAGCACCCTTCAAAATTGGCTCTGCCATGCTTGCAATATATATGATTACGGGTCAGTCGATTCACATCGGCTGCGCACTCTACGAGGGCCCTCGTGCTTCCAAGCCGACAGCATACTGAACGGATTCTGTCTGTCGTCTGGCCCGAACGGTTCTAGCGCCAAAAGTTCTTGGGACATTCTCCCGATAGAGGCAATCTCGAAGACTCGAGCGCAACGATAGCCGTAAGACTGCTTCCCTCTGATGACGGGGCAACTCGTTTTGGAAGGGCCGATTTTGTCCTGATAAGTTAACCTCAAAGCGGAGGGCACGTGTATGAGTGTCTCAAAGGAAGATCGACGTAAGTGCGAAGAAGGACAGAATGACCGCCGTTTACCGTTTTTGGAGCGGAACATCAAGGACATTCGTAAAGGACCATTCGGATAGTGCAGCGTATTACAAGGGACGCGCCGGAAAGCCTCTAGACGGGGACAAGAATAAAAAAACGAAGTGAAGAGGCGGGTGGCCGAGTGCCTCCTCGTCGCGCAACTGCGCGATGTCGTAAAGATATTTCTTCGATTCAATCCGCATAGACGAGTGTCTTGCTGGAATCGACAGCCTGCCGGAAATAGGGGTTTTGAATGGCGAAGGCGACTACCAAGTCCACCGGGCGCTGAAAGAGCGCTTGCAGATCTTCCAGCAGGCCGAAGTAGGCATCCGCGTATTGATTCAGGTCCAACTCCTGGAAGGTGACGAGGAAGTCGAGATCGCTGTTCGCTGCGTCAAAGCGCGCGGGGTCGAAATCCGGCCGGACGGCGGACCCGAAAAGCTCGATGCGATGCACCCGGCGGCGGCGGCANNCGCTTCTCCTCAATCAAGCGGTTCACGGCGTCCTCCGTGTGGGCCTGGGCAGGCGAGGGCGCCCGCCCCACACAACCTACAGCGAGCTCATATTCGACAGGAACTGGCTGTTCGCTGTGGTTTTGCTCAGCTTGTCGATGAGCAGCTCCATGGCTTCGACCGGCGACAGCGGGTTCAG
>PLHN01000116.1 GCA_003139975.1 Acidobacteriaceae bacterium | reverse complement strand
GAGATCGCGTGGGCGGGACTGACAGAAACGCAGGCCAAAGAACAAGGACGCGAGATCAAAGTGGCCAAGTTCCCGTGGGCTGCCTCTGGGCGCGCCATCACGCTTGACCGGCCTGAAGGTCTCACTAAGCTGCTGATTGATCCGAAGACCGAACGCGTGCTTGGCGTCGGTATTTGCGGGCCCGGCGCGGGGGAACTGATCGCCGAAGGCGTGCTGGCGATTGAAATGTGCGCGCTGGCGGCGGACATCGGCATGACGATTCATCCGCATCCAACGCTGTCGGAGACGATGATGGAAGCGGCGGAGATTTTCTACGGGCAGGCGACGGATATTTATCGGCCGAAGAAGTGAAACGAGCATCTGAATGTACCGCTGCAGCCGGGGGTGTTCTCGCCCGCCGCGCCGAGGGCGAGACGCCCTCGGGACAGCCGGCAAGATGCCGGCGCTACATTCAAGCGGAAACGACTCGACTTAGGGTAAGAAACATTTGATGAAGAAGTTTGCTCTGTTAGTCCTAATCCTTGGGCTGTTTCTTCATGGTTCGGCTGCCCAGTCGGTGAGCAGCCTGCTTGGGGGGAAGCAGGCTCCGGGTGCGGCTTCTGCGCAGGTTGACCCGCTGGGCCGCAGTACGCCGTCAGGCACCGTGGTTGGATTCCTTCAGGCGGAGCAGGACGGAAACGACAAGGCTGCGGCGGATTATCTGCAAATGAGCGCGGCGCGCCGCCTGTCGCAGGGTCCGGAACTGGCCGGGAAACTGAAAGTTCTGATGGATCGGGCCTTCGTCGGCCACCTGGGGCGGATCAGCACCAGCCCCGAGGGCAATCCTGACCTGGGCGTTCTCGATCAGCAGACGATCGGACTTTTTTCCGTCGCCGATAGCGACGTCCCGGTGGTGCTGGTTCGTGTCACCGACCCGAATTCAGGGAAAATCTGGTTATTTTCCGCCGATACGCTCAGCAAGGTTCCCGAGCTTTACGACAATGTCGAAGCGCACCAGGTGGAAACGAAACTGCCGCAGAGCCTGGTGCGGAATATTGTGCTGGGAATGCCGCTTTGGCAGTGGCTGGCGCTGCTTGCCGCGATTCCCGTAGCGATTGTCATTGGCTGGGCTGTCGTTCTGTTTCTGGCGATTCCGCGGCGACTCTACCTCAAATATAAGAAGCGGCCGAATTTGCATTCTTACAGCCGCTTGTCAAAGCCGCTTCTGCTCACCTTCAGCGCGATTGCGCATCGCCTGATTGCTGGATACTTCGGGTTGCCATTGCTGCCGCGCTTCTACTACTCGCGAACCATCGCAGTTCTTGCCAGCATCGGCTTCTTCTGGTTCCTTTTCCGCATCATCACGGTCGTGATGCAGCGGCTGCGCACGCACGCCATTGGTGTTGGCCGCATGGGCACAGGAACGCTGATGGTTCTCGGCGAACGGCTGCTGAAAGTGGTGATTGGTACCTTTGCGATCCTCGTGATCCTTGCGATCTTCGGCTTCAATCTCACCACCGTGTTGGCCGGGCTCGGGATTGGCGGGATCGCCATTGCGTTTGCCGCCCAGAAAACGCTCGAGAACCTTTTCGGCGGAATCTCGGTACTCGCCGATGAAGTGATCCGGGTGGGCGATTACTGTAAGTTCGGGGAAAGGTCGGGCACGGTCGAAGACATCAGCCTGCGATCGACCCGCATTCGCACCGACGAGCGGACGCAGCTTTCCATTCCCAACGGCGCGGTCGCGGCGATGAACGTCGAGAACATCTCGCGGCGCGACAAGTATCTGTTGAATCCTACGCTCAACGTGCGGCCCGAGACTTCTCCCGACCAGCTTCGCTATCTGCTCGCTGAAATCCGACGCCTGCTGTATGAACATCCCAAAGTCGATACCGACACCGCCGACATCCGCTTTACCGGATTTGGCGCGAGCGCGCTGACGATTGCGATCACCGCTTATATTCCCACCCGCGACTTCAACGAGTTTGTGGCCATTCGCGAGGACCTGCTACTGCGTATCATGGAGATCGTCGGACGTTCGGGCACGGCGCTGGCTTTTCCGTCGCAGACGCTTTATCTGGGCCGCGATTCCGGGCTGGACCGCGAAAAGGCCGAGGCTGCCGAGAAACAGGTGGAACAGTGGCGCGACCAGCGGCAGTTGCCGTTTCCGGATTATGCGCCAGCGGACAAGGCTTCTTTTCGCGATTCCATCGTCTATCCGCCGCCGGAGTCATCGACGGCGAAGAAACCGCTTTGAAATCGCGGGTGGGGCGGCTCAAGAGGCTGAGCGGCCGCTATTCCGGACCAGCTCCCCCAGATCACGATGGGACGTGCTTACCGATGTAACTTGCAGGCTTGTGCTGTGGTTTCCTAGCATTAAGGAGCCATGCCCTTAGCTCTGCTGTTATCGCCGGATGATCAAGCCGTCAGCGCCATTAGCGCCGTTCTTGAAGAGATGTCCGTGAGTTGCGAGCGACCGCTCGACGGAGTCGCCGCTGCCAAGCAACTTAATTCCCACAATTTCGATCTTGTGATTGTCGACTGCGAAAACCTGCCAGCTGCCAAACTCATCTTTGATGTGTGCCGGCGGGGAACTGGCGGGAAGAGTCCGATTCCGATCGCGATTGTCAATGGCCGTGCCGGATTGCCGACCGCGTTTCGGCTGGGAGCAGATTTGATCCTGACCAAGCCGGTCGCAAAGGACCAGGCTCGAACTACAATTCGCGGCGCCGTCAACCGGGTGAAGAAAGAGCAACCGGCAAGTGCAGGCCAAACCGCGGAGCAAGTGGATGTTGCACAAACCGAAGCGGGCAATGCCGGCGTAGGTTCGCCGGAAGCACCGCCTAGTTACGGCGAGGGATCTTCCTCCGCGGCGCAAATACCCGCCGAGTCACACGCGCTGGCCGCGGCGGCTGGCGCGAAGGGACAAGGGCTTCATGAGGCTGCGGCGGTCTTGGCCTCAGCGAGCGCCACTCCCACGATGAGCGCAGCAGTTTCCGCCGTTTCGGAGACTGATGGCGCTTCTGCCGCAAAGCGGACGACCGTTGCGGAGGGGGCGACGGCTGGGACGACCCGGCAATTCTCCGACGATCCCGTGCTTGCGGAACTGGAACAGACAGAGGCTGGGACGGAAGGAAGCTCGCCCGCCCCCGTCTTTTCGGCTTACCAGGAGAACGAAGGCAAGCAGAGCAAAACGCGCGGTCCGCTGCTAGCTATCGTTGCCCTGGCTTTGGTATGCGGCGGATTGTACGCCGTGTGGACGACGCAACCAGGACTCAGAACGCTGGTCCAGCCGCAAGTTGAAAAAGCATTAGGTCTCGTCGGCATGGCGCCGCACCCGCAGACTCCGGCTCCCGCTCCGGTTCAAGTCAAGCCGCCTGCGCCTGCGCCAGTCAGCCCCGTGGGATCTGCGCCCACTGCTGAACCAGGGACGACGGATGGGACTGGAAACTCGGCTGCTCCGACGGCAGCCACCGGCACCACGCCTCAAGTCACTCCATCTTCGCCGGCTTCGAAGGCAACAGCCCAGACGCCAGACATAGCCCCGTCAGCTGCGAACGGAACGATGGCTGGCCCAGCGGCCGACACCCATGTCAGCAAGACTGACGGCGACAAAACGGTCGCGGCTCCGAATCCAGCCAGCCAGAAGAGCGCAGATAACAAGAATGCATCGAGCGCGGTCTCAGCAAATGCCGAGACGTCTGCCGACCAGGCGGTGGTTCTCTCCTCCACGGGAGCGGAAAAAAGACTGATCCATTCCGTGCCACCCACCTATCCCGCGTCGGCCCGTTCCAGTGGGGCCGAGGGTCCGGTCGTTCTTAAGGCCGTGATTGATGAGAATGGGAAAGTGTCGAGCGCCCAGGTTGTACAGGGCAACGCCGCTCTCGCCGATTCCGCCGTGAAGGCGGTCAAGCAGTGGCGCTACCGGCCTTACATTCGTGACGGGAAGGTTGTTCCTTTCGAGACGGTTGTGCAGATCGATTTTCCGCGGCCCTGACGAGCTTTGTTCGGATGAACATTGTTCCGAGGAACCATGGTTCCGATGGACGCGCCCCTGGCAAGATCGAGGAAAATCGCGCCGGCTACAATTACCCCCGTAACTTGCTGGTACTCATTGCAGTAACTACGATGGCCTCATTATGGGTTACCAAGCTGTTCTTTTCTGCCCGGATGAGAAACTTGCCCGCGTCGTAAGCCAGGTTTTTGACGAAGTCGATTTTGCCGTAGACCCCGTCAACGACCCGTTCGCAACGGTCAAAAAGTTAATGGCGAAGCACTACGATGCCATTGTTGTCGACTGCGAAAGCGAGCAGAACAGCTCGATGCTTTTTAAGAGCGCCCATAATTCTCCCTTCAACCAAAACTCGCTCGCCATCGCACTCGTCGAAGGACAGGCGGGCATAGCCCAGGCTTATCGGATGGGCGCCAATCTCGTACTGACGAAGCCGATCAATGTCGAGCAGGCGAAAGGAACGTTGCGGGTTGCCCGCGGATTGCTGCGAAAGAGTGTAGATATGGCAGCGGCAGCCAGCACAATGGCGCGCAGCGCGCCCGCTAACGAGGCGCCTGCTCCGCCCGCTATTTCAGTTGAGGCGGCCGCCGACAACAGGCCCGTGGGGGCTCGGCCAAGTCACGGTGCCGCGCCCGCATTTACAGCCTCTCTCGCACCGGTTTCTACTCCAGCGGCCCCATTTCCGGCGATGAGCGTCCCGGCAAAGGTGGAAGGACTGCCAGCAGTCCTAATGCCCGCGGCACAGATTGAAGCACCCGCCGCCGCGCTCCAAACGGCTCAACTGGCGGCTTCGGCCTCAGGGGACGTCGCTGGCGAGGAAGCCGCGAAGATCAGGTTGCTCAAGCCAGTGGAGGCGCCGGCGGTGGCTCTAGCGGCTTCCACGCGCCCGTCAGCGGCTGCCGCTCCCGCACCAGCGAAAGAGGCGGTCAAGCCAGCGGAGATGAAACCGGCGAAAGAGGAAGAAGCGCCGGATAGGCTAGCTGATCCAAAGAAAGTTGAGCCTGCCAGATCCGAAGAAAGGCTTTCATACGGGGCAGGCGTTTCGGATGGCTTATCCTTTGCGGCTTTCCGAGAGCAGGATGCCGACGGCTCGGGCAGCGGCAAGAAGATTTTGATGGTGACTGTCGTTTTTCTGGGTTTATCTGCTGCCGCGTATTTCGGGTGGAGCACGTTCGGCGGGTCCCCTTCGAGCACGACGCCGCATCCGGCAGCCTTCGTTCCTGATCGGCAACCAATCGAGCCAACCTCCGATTTGGCTCCGATGTCGCACTCCACTCCCGCCCCCTCGTCGACAAGTAAAGTCAACCAGCAGAGCACGTCGTCGTCTTCTTTCGCGCTGAAGACTTCTTCGTCGAAGAACGGCAGACCATCGTCGGGCGTATCCTCTGAGCACATTCCTTCCAGCCCTGAGCCGGCAGGAAAGGGTCCTGAGCCGGAACCAATCCGAGTAAGACCCGATACATCGGCAGCCAAAACACAAGTCCAACCGGAGGCGACGGCTCAACCGCCGAGTCTGCTTGCCGTTGAATCGCCGGACGGCGCGAATCTGAAAGGCTTGGTTGATTCGGAGACGAACGTCTCCACGCCCACACTGGCCCAAATTAAGATCTCTCAGGGCGTCTCACAGGGACTGCTGATCAAGCGTGTGCAGCCCGAATACCCTGCAGGCGCACTGGCATCCCATGCGCGGGGAGCGGTCCGGATCGAGGCGACGATCGACAAGGAAGGCAATGTCGTGCATCCGAAAGTGCTGAGCGGGAACAGTATGCTGGCTAAGGCCGCGTTGAACGCGGTTCGCCAATGGCGTTACAAACCTTATTATCTGAACGGCGAGCCGGTTGAAATCCAGACCGAGATCACGATTAACTTCAAAGGCAACTAACGGAAGAGCCGGTCAGATCCCCATCGCGAAGAATGACCGGCAGATTTGGGTTGCGGACTTGCCAGACGCCCTCTTAGCTCAGCTGTTCGTTCAGAGAGCGGCGGCGGGGGCGGCCTGGATGTGCGCTGACGCTGCGGAACTTATGATAAAGGGCGTGCAAGTTGTCGCTTAAAAGGCGCACTACCTGCATGCAAAACTCGTGGTGGCAGCCCAGAAAATTCATAAAGGCCTCGCGCTCGACAAACGCGGCGATCGTTGGCTCGGCAGCTTCAACGGTAACCCGGTAGCGGCCCCCGGCTACGTTGTCGCTAAGAGCGAGCAGGCTTCCCGGGCCGACTAAATCGAGCAATTGGGTCTGGTCCGCTGCGGTGGCCAGGAGCACCCGAACAGAACCTTTTTCCACCAGGTAGACGCCGGCAGCAGGCATTCCCTGGTGAAAGAGTGCCGCACCTTTTAGAAAGGCGCGCGATGTCATCATCTCGCGCAGAGCCTGCTCCAATTCCTGGCTCACTCTCGCACGCATGAATTCCGATGGCACAAAATCCTCCACAAGAATATTCAGCTATCGTCGTTGGTTAAGGCCGCAAGGGCAGTGATAATGGTCACGAAATGGGGTGATGCGTGACCCACGGGGCGTGGGTCAAGGCTCGCTGACGAGTGTTAAACTCCCCGGGAAGTCCCGTTTTGGAACGGCTGTTTACTGGATGGCACTGCGCGCACTCTTTCGCATATTGGAGTGGTAGGTTTTCTTCGGAGCGCATTAAGCCATAGCTTCGCATTCCGCGGTCGACCGTAACTCGAGAATCGTTTCAGCGCCGGCGCAGACCAAAGATGCTTAGAAGGAAACTGCTGAAAATGACCTGCGCTCCGAGCGTCAGCGCGAAAACCGAAGGCATAACGATGCGAAGCATGGCTTGCGCGTCGAGCGGGCCGAAGCTGGTTTGTGCCCAACTCGACAACGCGAAGACCGACCCGCCAATTCCGGACAGGACCAGCGCAGCTCCGACGAGCAATCCGGTCTCGAGCCTTACGTATTCAAAAAGGCGATTGAGCCGAGGATCCTCGGGCAAAAGACCTTCGGTAATGGCGAAGACTTTGGCAAGAACGGCAAAGGCCAGCAATTGAAAACCAACCAGCATGGAGCCGAAGGCATAAAGCAGGGTGTGAACGTCAAACACAACCGTGCCGATGCGGCGAGGACCCGGCAGGAGCCAGACGCCGACCGTGAATCCAAAAAGTATGAAGAACAGGCCCGGGTATAGAAAGAGCCACCGCGGGCTGTAGAGAAGCAAAAAGCGCAGATGGCGCCAGCCATCGTGCCAAGTGCGCAGATGAGGCGGGCGGCTGCGCCCGTCAGGCGCGAGCGTGGTCGGGACCTCACAAACTTTCATGTGCAGCAAGCTCGCTTTGACGACCATCTCACTGGCAAATTCCATGCCAATGGAGCGGATTTGCATGCGTTCGTAACTGTCCTTGCGAAACGCGCGTAAGCCACAATGGAAATCACGGCAGGGAGAATGAAAGAACAACCTGCCCACGGCGGTCAGGACGGGGTTGCCGAGATAGCGGTGCAGGAAAGGCATGGCGCCCTTTTGAATGCCGCCGCGAAAGCGATTGCCCATTACCAGATCGGCGCCGCGTCTAAGTTGTTCGACGAAACGGAAAATATGGCCGAAATCGTAGCTGTCGTCGGAGTCGGCCATGAGAACATATGTTCCTCGTGCAGCCTGGATTCCTCCTCTGAGCGCATTGCCGTAACCGCGCTGCTCGACATGGATTACGCGCGCCCCAGCCGCTTGCGCGATCTCGATCGAACCATCGGTCGATCCATTGTCAGCGACGATCACTTCGCCGTTCAGGCCGGCGGCGTGTAAAGCGGCGAGANNTTGTGACGCAAAGGCCGACCGTCTCGCCTTCGTTCAGGCATGGCAAGACGACGGAAATCTCGATGAGCTGCGGGGTGGAACTGCCAGCGGGCTCCCCGGAGGTATTTGCAATGGGTATGCCCATACTTAGTCGGCCCATCATACTTAATAAACGGCTCAACTACGATTCGTACACTTGCTCTTCTTGCATTTACTGCCGAGCGTCCTCGTGGCGTTGGTCAGTTTGTCGCAAGCACAGATTCCTCGATGAGTTCGCAGAGTATATGTCCGGTCAGGATGTGGGCTTCCTGTATGCGTGGAGTTTGATCGCTGGGAATGCAGACGCAGCGGTCGACGGAGCTCGCTAATTTTCCGCCGGTTCTGCCGGTCAGACCTATGGTGACGAGCCGGTGTTCGCGTGCGACCGCGACGGCTCGCAGGACGTTGGGGGAGTTGCCGCTGGTGGTGATGGCGAAGGCCACGTCCTCGGGGCGGCCGATTCCCTGAATCTGGCGANNGTGCTGGGCGTCGGCGGCGCTGCCACCGTTGCCGAAGAACAGAATCTTGTTTCCGGAGCGGAGGCACCGGGTCATTGCTTCGGCGACATTGGCGACTGCGCTCAAGTACTCGGATGATTGCAGCAGAGCCTGCATCAGCGAGGTGCAGTCGCAAATCCTCGCGATCGCCAGCGACTGCGCCGTATCAGCGTTCATGGAAGATCTCCGTTCGAGCGGAAGAGTTGGGAAGCCGTACTCGCTTGCGGCTGGCCATCGCGCAATGGCTCACCGGGGGCATATTCGAAATTGATTCGTTCCTGCTCGACCACTAAGGGGCGCTTCTGTACCAGAGTATGAATGGTGCCGATATATTCACCGATGATTCCCATGAAGAGCATCTGGATCGACAGGAAGAAAAACACACCGATGACCAATGGAGCGATGCCAACCGAGAAGCGGCTCCAGAAAATGATTTTGTAAACGAGGTAAGCAATGGACACAAGAACGGAAATCAACGCGCCCGCAAAGCCGGAAAATGTGACCATCCGCAGCGGCACTTTGGAAAGGTTGGTGATGGCGAGCATAGCCATGTCATAGAGCGCATAGAAATTGTTCTTGGTAATTCCGCGCTTGCGCGCGGGCTGATGGTAGGGAATATCGAAATGCCGAAAGCCTGCTTCGGCGATCATGCCGCGGAAATAGGGATAGGGGTCATCGAAGCTTTTAATGACTTCCACTACCTTGCGGTCATAGAGGCCGAAGCCGGTGTAGTTTTCGAAGGTCTCGACTCCTGAAAGCCGGTTCACCAGCCTGTAGTATTGCTTGCGGATCCAAAACATCAGGCTGTTTTCGCCGCTGGTCGCCTTGACGCAGATCACGACCGGGTAGCCTTCTTCCCACTTACGGATCATGTCAACGATCAACTCGGGAGGATCCTGCAGGTCCGCCACGATTCCGATCACGGCATCTCCGCTGGCCTGATATAACGCATGCATGGGTGAGCGGATATGGCCGAAGTTGCGGGTGTTCCTGATTATCTTTACGTTCGTATCCCGGGCAGCGATCGCCTTCAGTTCATTAAGGGTGTTGTCCGTCGATGCATTGTCGATAAAAAGGTGTTCGTACTTGTAGTTGCCCGCGGCGGCGACGGCCGCGCGCACCTGCAGGTATACCTCGCGGACGTTGGCCTCTTCGTTGTAGCAGGGTGTGAGGATGGTCAGGGTCTTAGGCATGGATTGCAGCTAGGTACGTTTAAGTCTGCGGCCGGGAATGGCATAGCATACACCTTCCCAGCACTCTTCGGCGTAGCGCCGCAAGAACACATGGTAGTCGGGCGAAATGGATCGGATAAGATCCGGTATCTGCCAAAGGTGCTCACTTCGGTGATAGGTGCAGACTGCGAGCACAGGTTGATGCCGTCGTAACAATTCGCGTCCCCCGGCCAGCGCTTCTGGCTCCGCGCCCTCGATGTCCATTTTGATGTAAGTCGGCATCAGAGACCACTCGATGTCATCCAAACGGCGGCACTCGACCGTGGAACCCCCATCCTGGGCCGTTACGTGTGAGGTAACAGAACCGCTGGAAGCAAAACAGACCTGGCAATTTGTGTCCCCTACGGCGTAGGGCATCACCGTAACGCGATCGCCGATTCCCATTGCTCCCAGATTGGCGGTCAACGCTGCTCGGCTTGCCGGATCGGGTTCGAGAGCGAAGACATGACGGAACTCGGCTCCCCAGTGCCGATTGAAGCTCTGGGTACTTTCTCCGTCGAAGCTGCCGCAATCGACGAACACTTCGTCGGGAACTGGCGACAGTAAGTCCATGGGGAAGTAAGTGTCCCTCGCGTCCAGCGGTGTCGACAGTGCGGAAAAGTCTAGCCAATACCGCCAGAGTAGCTGTTCACGCAGTTCCGTTTTCGAGGCCTCGTCCGCCAGCATGGCGTAACATTTCCGGATGCTGTCGCACTGTTCCACAAGTCTGTGGGGCAGTTCCAGGCAGCATTGCGGGATAAAAACATCGGAGTACTTCCACAAGAGTGGGGCACAGGGCACCACTCGCTGACAGCCCAGTGATGCCAGTTGACGGCGGACTGAAGAGCCTTGGTATACGGTGACCACAAAGCACGCCGTCTTGCCGTATTGCTCCACGGCTTCCGTGGCAGAAAGGACTGGGAGTCCCAGAACCCGCTGGTGCCAAAGATCGCGTTTGTTGTCGGCAAAGGCCAGCGGCTCAACACCTGCTTTCCGCAGTCCGGCGAGGACGCTTTTGCCCAACGGACCGGCGCCGAATAGCACCAACCTTTCGCCAAGCGGACGTGCGAGGTCGTCAAACGCACTGCGCTCGCGCGCCCTGACGGCATCTGGTGTTTCCGCTTCGACGCGCCGCAAGATGCTTTCGAGTTGCTCCACGTCGTTGCTTGCCGGTGGACGGACTGGGGTCACTTGCTTACTCCGATTTCTTGTTTTCGTCGAATCGCAGCGATTCGGCGTCGATCATGGATTCATGCCGCTGATACCAGGAATAAAGGTCACGGATTGCGCGGCGCATGTCCCAAAAACCAAATTTGCCCATTTCAGCGAGCATGCGGGAGTTGTCCGCCGTATACTCGGCCCCCATTCCGCTGGCGGTGGCGGACACAGGTGGATTCGAACCCGAGACCTCGGCCACGATCCGGGCCAATTCCGTCAACGTGGCCGGACTCCCAGAACAGACATTGTATGCCTTGTGGCGGGCGTCATTTTCAATAAACCAGCTCGTGATGGAAGCGAGATCGTTGACGTACAGGTAGTCAAAGACCACATCCTGGCGCAGCAAGATCGGCAAACCCTTCAGCGCCCGGCAACACGCGTTCGAAATGAAACGGACGGTGTAGTCCTCGTAGGGACCAAAGACCCCGAACAAACGCAAATCGACGATGCGGTGGGAGCGCTCGATGTACTTGGCGCAGATGTACTTGGAAAACCCGTAGGCATCGGAGGGCACGCGGGTATCGAAATAATCTTCCGGAACGCGAGCCGGCAGTTGAGCGCGGCTGTACTCGGCACCGGAGCCGAAGTGAATCATCTTGCCGATGCGTTCTTTGTTTGGCTCGAGGTTGCGCACGAGATTGAAAAACATGCGGCAATTGCGGTCGAGCAGGTCCGTGGGAGCAGCCACCCGCCGATTGGAGCGCGTGGTGGCAGCATGCACGATCACATCGAAATGGTGCGCATTGAGGTAGTGGCGTACGTCTTGCTCTTTGAGCAGATCGAGTTCCGCCGAGGAGGGCGCCGACACGTCGTAGCTCGAGGCAAGCTGCTCCGCCAGATTTTTTCCGATGAAGCCCGAGCCGCCGGTGATCAGGATGCGCATTATGAAGGAGTCCGGAACGAAAAGTGTTTATGGCCGAAGAAGCTGTAAAACACGACGACGGCCGTGAGAATCGCGCCTGCAATGTAGGGAGCCTGAACAAAAAAATGCGTGTTGCGCCGGATCACGAGCACCAGGATCGGCAACGCGATCAGGGTCAAGATAATGCCGGTGCTGTAAACGGCGACGCAACGTAGCCATTCGTGCAGGTAATTTCCTTTTGTCTTGAAGACGAACCATTTGTATCCCAGGTACGCGACCGTAATGTTCAGCAGGCTGGAAAGAAGCGAGGCCCACATGTAACTGTGCGGCACGATGGGATTCAAAACCGCCGTCAGCAGGGCGAAAGTGCCGTAGCCAAACAACGTATTCCAGAGCCCAACTAGCAGATAGCGCACGAACTGGCCGGGGGGAATGTGGCCCGTGAGCTTCGTCCACCACGCCTGGATAGGACCGCCAGTAAGTAGTCTCTCTGCCATAGACTCGAGCACTTATGTGACCGTCCATCCACCATCGACAAGCAAACCCTGGCCAGTTATGTATGAAGAGGCGTCGGACGCGAGAAACACCAATGCTCCGGCCAATTCATGAGGCTTGCCGGTCCGTCCCAGGCATGTGCGAGCCTTCAACCGCTCAACGAAAGGATCGTCGGCATTTACCGCATTGGGACCAGCGTCCTCGGTATTCGAAAACGGACCGGGGAGAATCGCGTTGGCCCGGATGCCATGCGGTCCCCAGAACGCCGCAATGTAGCGAGTGAAGCTGAGCATTGCCGCTTTCGACGCCGAATACCCGGGAGGATTCATGAATTTCGTGCCCGCGTAGAGCTGAGGACTGGGAGCAACGACCGCGTACATGGTCGAGATGTTGATGATGGAGCCGCGATGCGCGTCTTGCATGCGCTTCCCCAGCTTCTGGACGCTTAATGCCGCCCAATATACTCCGCCGGTGAGATTCCGCATCCACTGGTCAAACGAGCCCTGTTCCAGCGAACCCTCCGGAACGTTGAAACCGGTTTTGGGCCCAAGTTCGTGGGCATTGTTCACCAGAATATCCACGCGTTCCTCTTCCGAGGCGATCTCCTCGAGGCATTTCCCGAACGCGCGCAGGTCGTACATGTCTACGCGCAACGATCGAATCCGGTCGTCGCCGAATCGTTCGGCCAGCTTCTTTACTTCGGGTTCGAGCCTCTCCGAGCGGCCGAGTGCCACAACGCGTGCGCCGTTGGCCAGCAGGGCCTCGGCAAACGTGCGCCCCAGAAATCCTGAGGCTCCGGTTAGAACCGCCGTCTTTCCTTCAAGAGAGAAGATCGAGTCTCGCGTGAGGTTCACCAGCAACTCCTGCCGCCATCGGCGACCAGATTAATCCCAGTGATGTAGGAAGAAGCATCCGAGCAGAGGAACAGGATAGCGCCCTTGTACTCGTCTTTGTCTGCCATGCGGCCTAGAGGGATCAGTTTACTCAAACGCTGCACGAACTCCTCGGGCTGGTTATTGTAAATTCCTCCCGGTGAAATCGCATTGGCGCGCACGCCGGACTCGTGCCAGTAAGTGGCCAAATAACGGGTTAATCCAACGAGGCCTGCCTTCACGACGCTGTAGGTAACTGGCTTTACCGGCTGCTCGGAGTCCGCGCGACCGTCTTGTCGATATAACCGTTGGTCGGGCGCAATCACCGCGAGGTCGGAGGCTATGTTGAGAATAACTCCTTTCCCGCGCTTGGCCATTTCCGCGCCAAACACCCGGCTACAGAGGAACGCGCCCCTTAGCCCCACTCTCAAATCAGCTTCCCACAACTCCAAGGGAAAGTTTTCCAGGCGCGAGAAGTTCGTGCCTTCGCGGTTCTCCATCTTCGGATTGTTGGCGGCGTTATTGATCAGGATATCGATGCGGCCATAGCGATGAAGAATTTCGTCGCGCATGCGTTCGACCTGGGCAAGGTCCGTGATGTCGCCGGTCAGGCTAAGTACTGGAACATGGTAAGTTTCGGAGATCGTTTTCGCGCGGGCGACAGGATCCGCCGCGGGGAGATCGATCAAAACCGGAACGGCGTGCGCTTCTGCCAGGATTTCCGCGTGCTTGGTCCCAAGGAGGCCCGCACCGCCTGTAATGACGGCAACGCGGTCTTTTACACAAAACAGCTGGTCGATTGATCCGGGCATGATGGGTTACACGCTCCTGGTTTGGCCGCCGTCGGCGACGAAGCACGCGCCAGTAATAAATGAGGCGCGAGGAGAGCAAAGGAAAGCGACCAGGCTCGCGATCTCTTCGGGCGTGCCAAAGCGAGCCATGGGAACCTCTGCCTGAATGTGCTGCATCACAGCCTCACGGCGATTGGTCAGGTGGCCCTCCCATGTCCCTCCGGGAAAGAGCACATTGCCGGGAGCTACGCAGTTTACGCGAATCCCCAGGTTTGCGACTTGCCGTGAAAGATTTTTGCTGTAGTTAACAAGAGCAGCCTTGGCGGCGCTGTACGGCAAGGGTGCGGGCGTTGCTTCAATCCCGGTGATCGAAGAAATGAAAACGATCGCTCCGCCAGTTTTCAGCATTGGTATGGCAGCTTGTGCTAAACGAGTGCTCGCCCGCAAGTTGAGTTGAAAAAGGCGTTCCCATTCTTCTTCGGGCTGATCCCACCCAGGCTTGCCAGTCCCAGTGCCCAAGTTTGCGACTAAACCGTCGAGCGCTGACCACTTGCTGCCGATGGTGCGAAAAACACCCTCTACGGTCTCAGGTTGTGTCAGGTCACCAACAAACGTAAGTACCTGGCCGCGCCGTGATAGTTCTTGTGCTGCCTCGCTCAGCGAACTCTCGGTTCGCCCCGTTACACAAACGCGCGCTCCTTCATCGATCAGGGCGGCAGCGATGGCGCGCCCGATGCCGCGCGAAGAGCCAGCAACAAGGAAGACTTTTTCTTTAAGCTGAAAATCCAAAATTCACAACTTAGTCAACGGCCAGTAGCGCTCTACAAAAAGGCGGTTGGTGCGGGCCCACGCAACTTCCTGACCCGGTTCGGAGCGCGCCACCTGGAGGGTGATGTCTCCCTGATAGCCGATGCGTTCCAGAGCGGCAAATACTGCCGGGAAGTCTGCATCGCCGGTTCCCAGGAGCACAGTGCCTCCCCCGCGAATGCGATCCTTTATGTGCACGCTGCCTACACGATTGCCATATGCAGCGAACTCCTGCTCGGGAGCGTATCCGAGTGAAGAGCTGTTCCCCGAATCATAGTTGACCTTTACAAATGGATCCGGAAGCTTGTCTAGCAGCCTCGCGAATTCTAATGGAGCGAGGTCAGCTTCGAGGTGCAACTCGACTCCAGCCTCACGGGCCACCGGCAGGGCTTCCTTTAGAACTCCAATGACGGCCGCCTTTTCCTCGTCCGAATCGATGCGCGAAGCATCCACGAAGGGAAGAACGATGCGCTCGATTCCTACCTGCTTCGCCAAGGGCAGCAACCGTTGCAAGAACTGGATCCGTTCAACGCGCTCGGCCTGCGAGCAACGCAGGAAAGGCTTGTCCATGAAATAGTCGGCGCACATGGAAAAGACCGAAACTCCAGATTCGCGGATGCGAGACTGCATCTTTCCAATGTCCGCCGTGAGCGGGTTAACGTCGGCGCCGTAGAGATCGTAAACCCACTCAATGTATGAGAGTGGAACCTGCGCCGCAAAACTAAATTCATCTTCCCACCGTTCACGCGGAAACGCCTGGAACCGGCCAGGTTCCGGCGGAACGAGACGTCCTTGCATGATGCCGAGTCGAGTCATATTTGTATGAATTCGTTTTTCACTCGCTCACCGGGTCCACGATCATGTTCTCGCGGAACTCCTTGCGATCGAGGAATGGCCACATATCTTCCAGCGGCTTTGAGACAAATGATCCATCCGCCCGCTGAACCGACGTTACGCGCGGCGACCGACCTTCGTCGGGAATTACGTGCACATCGCAAACGACGGGTCCGCGGCTGCGCAGAACGCGACGGACTGCGGCGTGCAAGTCCGATTGATCCTCGATGACCGCTGTCTTCAGGCCATAGGCCCGAGCAACCTTGCAGTAATCGGGAATAGAGATGCCCGTGTTCGAATCGCACCCGATATTGGCCCCGCCGAAGTAGTTCTGTTGCGTGGCGCGAATCGATGTGTATCCCAAATTGTTCAGGACGAAAATCTTGATCGGCAGTTTCAGGTGCGCGATGGTCGCCAATTCCTGAATGTTGAGTTGAAGGCTGCCGTCGCCGTCAACGCAGATGGTTTTCTTACCCGTGCCGAGACACACTCCGATGCTCGCGGGGATGCCGTATCCCATCGCTCCCAGGCCCGCGTTATAGATGATGCGCCGTCCTTTTCGCGCACGATAGGCAAAAAGGAAAACTTCAATGCCGCTTCCGGAACTGCCAGAGACGAGGCGATCATTTGGTCCAACCTCCTGGCCGATGACTTCTGCAAGATGGTAGAGACTGACGAGTCCGGGCGCCCGGTGCTCGGGCAGGACGAGAGGGTAGCGGGTCTTCCACTGCTTGCAGCGCTCGAGCCAGGGGGTACGATCCTTATCTTTTTCCGGGCCACGTGCAGAGCCGGCCTGTTTGAGCATGCGGTCAATGAACGCGCGCGCGTCGGCGCAGATGGGATTATCGATCGCGCCTTCCAGCTTGCGCAGTTCGGCGGGGTCGATATCCACGACCGTCTTGTAGGCTCCGCGCGCGAACTGACGAAGATCCCAACCCCTCAACGGCGGATCGAGACGATTGCCGATGACAAGGACGAAATCGGAATTCTGCAGCGCAAAGTTTGCGCCACGAGATGCGATGGTGCCGGGGCGGCCGACCAGGAGCGGATCTTCGTCGTCCAACAAATCCATCGCTAACCAAGTCAAACCGACCGGAATGTTCAGAAGATGGACGAGTTTCTCGAAAGCGGCGGCCGCTCCGGAGACTCGAACGCCATTGCCCGCGAAGATGAAAGGGCGCTCGGCGCGGCTGAGGCGATCGAGCAGATCGCAGACCTGGGTATCGAGCGGCGGCTGCTCTGGCGTGGTCGCAGCGAGCGGCAGAGACGATTCCGCAGGATCGAAGCCGGGCAGGGAATCGGGGTCAACCTGGGCAGCTTGCACATCGATCGGAATATCGATCCAGACCGGACCGGGCCGTCCCGCATGAGCCAGGTGTACCGCCTTTTCAAGATGGTAACGGATGGTCTGTGGGTCAACGATGGTCAGCGCGTACTTGGTAACCGGTTTGACCAGAGAAACAATATCGACTTCCTGGCTGCCGCGCTGGCGCACTCCGAGAGGCGTGCCATCAGGGAGGAACATGCGGTCGGCAAGTTTCACCTGACCCGAAAGGCAGAGCACAGGCGTCGAATCGAGCCACGCTCCGACAATGCCAGTGATGGCATTCGTGCCCCCGGGACCGGTTGTGACCATAACGACGCCAAGATTGTCCGTGGCCTTCGCATAGTTTTCCGCCGCGATGGCGCTGGCCTGCTCGTGGTGGTTGCACACGAAGGTCAAATCGCTGCACCGGGCCAGAGCGTCGTTCAAGTGCATCGCTCCGCCACCGGGGAGAAGGAAAACGTGCTTCACGCCCTGCTGGGCGACAAAGCGCATGACATAGTCAGCAAGTCTCATCTCTCCTTACCATCGTCTCCTACCGGAACACTTTTTGTGGCTGCCTTGGCAGCGAGGAGCAAATCCACGATCTCGCGCACGGCGCCGTTGCCCCCGCCAAGCTTGGCGACAACCTGGCAATGCTGGCGAACAGAAAAGCGCGCATCCGCAGGACAGGCACTCAGGCCAGCGATTGCGAGCGCGGATAAATCGTTCACGTCATCGCCGATAAAGCAGATTTGCTGAAGCGGCAGGCCATGGCGTTCGGCAAAAGCGCGGAGCGCGCCCGCTTTGTCCTTACAACCTTTGTGAACGTCGGTGATGCCCATTTTATCCGCCATGCGGTCGACCAGCGGACTGTTCTCGCCGGAAATGAGAGCGATGGCGATGCCCGCCCTGCGCGCCAGCGAAAGGCCCATGATGTCAGCGAAGTGAAAGCGCTTCCATTCTTCGCCGTTCGGTCCCCACCACACGCCGCCGTCGGTAAGCACGCCATCGACGTCCATGGCGATGGCCTTGATCTTCTCGATGACCTGCGGTTGTACGGCCTCCGGCACTACACTGCTCCCACGCGCCGCAGTTTCTTGATGATGGGTTGCTCGCGCTCCAGTACGCGCTTGACGCCGTCACCCATCGATTTTTCGATCAGGCGAATATCTCGAACCAGGCGTGTGATTCCATTCGGCTCCAGCGACGCAGCGTGGTCCGATCCCCACATGGAGCGATCGAGGGTGATGTGCCGCTCGACGATGCAGGCGCCGAGCGTGGCCGCGGCAACGCTCGAAGGCAAGCCGGTTTCGTGGCCGGAATAGCCCACGGGTACGCCGTAGCGATCGCGAAGCACATCGATCACTTTCAGATTCAATTCCTCGTAGTAGGCGGGGTAGGTGCTACAGGCGTGAAGAATGACGAGATCTTTCTTGCCAAGAACGTCCACGGCACGGTCGACCTGCTCGATGGTGCTCATTCCGGTCGACAGGATGATCGGCTTACCGACGGCGCGAGTATGGCGCAGCAGGTTGTCATCGGTAATAGACGCCGATGCGATCTTGAAACAGGGGACTTGAAACTGCGCGATGAAATCGACGGAAGCTTCATCCCAGCAGGAGGCGAACCAGTCAATCTTGACCTCGCGGCAATAGCGGTCGAGTTCCTCGAACTCCTCGCGGCCGAATTCGAGGCCGCGCTTGAGATCGCCATTGGTATTGCCAAATGGGCTTTCGCGCGGCTTGGCCAATTCCTCCGGCGTGTAGACGACATCGATGGTTCGCTTCTGAAATTTGACGGCGTCACAATCCGCGCCGATGGCCACGTTGATCAGCTTTTTCGCTAGATCGATATCGCCGTTGTGGTTGATCCCGATTTCAGCGACCACGTAGCAAGGTCTTCCGGAGCCCACCGTCTTGGACCCGATGCGAACCTCGGGAATCTGTCCGACAGCATGGTTATTGTTTGGTTGTGGCATCAGAATGTACCCCTTTCGAAGCGATTTCGTCGATCGATTCCAAAACGTAATCCAACATCGCGGGCGTGAGTCCGGGATATACGCCGATCCAGAAAGTGCGATTCATAACCCGGTCGCTGTTTCGCAGGTCGCCCACTACACGATAGCTGCGGTCCGCATAAGCCGGTTGCCGCACCAGGTTGCCGCCAAACAACTGGCGAGTGCCGATCTTTCGCGCATGCAGGAACTCGATTAACGCTTTCGGAGAAAATGAAGCCGTTTCTCGTAGCAGGAGCGTAAATCCAAACCAGCTTGGATCGGAATTCGCCGTCGTCTCCGGCAAAACGAAGTGTTCCTCGACTGCTTTGAAGCCTGCCTTCAAGTACCCAAAATTTCGCTTTCTCGCCTCAATGAAGCCCGGCAACTTCCGCAACTGCGCCACGCCTACGGCAGCCTGCATGTCAGTGGCTTTGAGATTGTAGCCCACATGGGAATAAATGTATTTGTGATCGTAGCCGTATGGCAGTTGGCCGGCTTGCCAGTCAAAACGCTTGCCGCAGGTGTTTTCATTTCCCGGCGCGCACCAGCAATCCCGGCCCCAGTCGCGGAAGGATTCGACGATCGTCCGCAAAATGGGTTGGTTGGTTAGAACGCATCCACCCTCGCCCATGGTGATGTGGTGCGCGGGATAGAAGCTGACAGTTGCGAGATCGCCGAAGGTGCCCACTTTCTGGCCGCGATATGTCGAGCCGAGAGCGTCGCAGCAGTCCTCGATCAGCCACAATTTATGTCTCTTCGCAAACGCGGTGACGGCGTCAAGATCGAATGGATTCCCCAGCGTGTGGGCGAAGATGACAGCTCGAGTGCGTTCCGAAAGCGCGGCTTCGAGCTGACTGACATCTACGTTATACGTAGGAATCTGAACATCGATGAAGACTGGGACGAGCGCGTTCTGCAGGATGGGATTGACCGTGGTGGGAAATCCTGCGGCCAGGGTGATGACCTCGTCGCCGGGCCGCAGCCGCCGACCGCCCAGCTTGTGCGACGTCAGGGCGGTGACCGCCAGCAGGTTGGCCGAGGAGCCCGAGTTCACCAGCACCGCTTCGCGCACGCCGCAGAACTTGGCAAACTCACGTTCGAACTGGTCGGCGAACCGGCCGGTAGTCAGCCAGAAATCGAGTGCGGAGTCGACCAACAGCGCGACTTCCTGCTCGTCGAAAACGCGGCCGGAAACGGGTACGGCGGACGATCCGGGCACGAAGGCAGGAGAAGGGAAGGCCTCACGGTAATACTCGCCTACCATGCCGCGGATGCGGTCGCGCAACTCGTCCTGTCGTGACACTACTTCAGCGCCTCCCGGTACCACGCGATCGTGCGCTCCAACCCCTCATCCAACGTAAAGCTGGGGGCCCAGTTCAGTTGCCTGCGTGCGCGCTCCGCACTGAGAAATTGGTGGCGAACCTCATTGGAAGCCTGATTTTGGACATCGGGCTCGAGCTTCGAGCCCATCTTGGCCAGAAGTTTTTCGACAAGTTCCAAGACCGTAATTTGGATCTCGTTCGAAAAATTGAATGCCTGGCCGCGAAGTGCGTGATCGCCGCTCAGCCGCTCGGCCAACAGCATATAGGCCGCTGCGCCGTCCTCGACATAAAAGTAATCCCGGATGAATTGGCCGTCCGAGCGAATGATTGGGCGCTCTCCGCGCAGGACGGAGCGGATCGTCCCCGGCACCACGCGGTTCCAGTTCAGATCGCCTCCGCCATAAAAGTTGCCGCAGCGAGTGATGCCAACCGGCAGGTCAAACGTGGCCGCATACGCTTGCGCAATCAGGTCTGCGCACGACTTGCTGACGTCATAGGGATGCCGCCCCTGCAACGCCATATCTTCGGAGTACGGCAGCACCGTGTGAGTGCCATAGGCTTTGTCCGACGATGCAACGACAATCGCGCTGATGAGCGGCGAGCGGCGGCAAGCTTCCAGCAGATTCCACGTGCCTTGAATGTTGCTTTCGAAAGTCGAGACAGGATTGCGATTGGCAATGCCGACGATGGTCTGAGCAGCGAGATGAAACACGGTCTGCACTTCGTACTCGCCGAGAGCGCGCTCAACGACGCTAAGGTCGGTGACATCGCCCCGCACCACACTGACCTGCTCCAACTGGTTCTGCCGAACGAGTTCGCATTGAGGTACCCAATCGCGCACAAGGCAGACCACGCTGGCGCCACGGCTCACCAGGCTGCGCGTGAGCCAGCCGCCCAACAGACCCGTGGCGCCGGTGACCAGGACTGGCCGATCGCGCCAGAAGTTGTTTGCCATTACCACACCTTCCAGGGAGCTTCGCCCTTGTTCCAGAGTTGATTCAAGTACTCATATTCGCGGTAGGTATCCATGGCGAAAAAGAAACCCTCGTGCTTGTAGGCCATTAGTTCGCCTTCGCGGGCCAGGCGTTCGAGTGGTTCGCGTTCGAGAGTGCAATCGTCGCCGCCGAGGTAATCGAAGACCTTCCGGTTGAAAACGAAAAATCCCGCGCTGGCAAACCCCTCGGTGCGAGGCTTCTCCAGAAAACTCATGACCCGGTTTTTGTTCATCTCAAGAACCCCGAAACGCGAGGTAGGCGAGACGGCGGTGATGGTGGCCAGTTTCCCGTGGCTTTGGTGGAACTTTACCAGTTGGTTGATGTCCAGGTCAGCAAGGCCGTCGCCATAGGTCATCAGGAATATATCTTCGTCGATATATTTCTCGATGCGCTTTACGCGCCCACCGGTCATCGTGGACTGGCCGGTGTCCGCAAGCGTGACCTTGAAGCCCTGCTCGGTATGCAGGTTGTTGAATTGGATCTGGGAGTCCCGACCGAGGCAGATCGTGAAGTCGTTATTCATCGCCTCGTAGTTCAGGAAGTATTCCTTGATCGTGTTGCCCTTATATCCCAGGCAGAGGACGAACTCGCGAAACCCGCTGTGGGCATAGAGTTTCATGATGTGCCAGAGGATGGGACGCCCGCCAATCTCGACCATCGGCTTGGGGCGGAATTCGGTTTCCTCGCGCAAACGAGTACCGAGTCCGCCGCACAACAAGACCACTTTCACGGGGATTCTCCGGGAGGATATGGGTGCGAATTCATTTTATTCATCCCCAGTGTAAGCGGCAAGAACGGCAATGAAACCAAAGGCACTTGCTCAGCGTGGTTCGGGTTGGCTCTTGCGCGGCCTGAACTCAAGCACGAGAATGCCGTCGGGCTGCCCCAGTGTGCTTACGTCGTAGGCCGGAGAGGCGATTTTCCTGAGCCAACGCAGAGTCTCGAAAGAAGGGCGGTAGCCGAGCGCCAGGAAACGCTCCCGGCGCTGTCCTGCCTGATGCACGAAATCTGAACCAATGCGCATCGCCTCGTCATTAAGCGCCCGCGGCAAGCCCACAACCGGCACGCTCAATTTGTAGTACGAAAGCGGAGTGAAGAAGCCACTGTCTTTTGCGGCTGCGCCCACGGGCATGGAAAAGTAGTCGGCACTCGGAAAATCGCTGCAGATCAGCACCGGGGCGTTGTCCGGCGAAGCGCTTTTCTCGGCGAGTTCGAGGGCGTATTTCCAGGTGTATCCGTGCTGATGAGAATTCTCAGATCTGAGTTTTCTGTAAGCCCCGGTGGCTACAAGGGCCACGCAGAACAGCACCCGAAGCAAACGGGAGTCGATGCGGCTGACCAGCCAGCCCCAATAAAGTGCGATCCCCGGGATTGCGACCAGCCGGTACCTGGCGACAAAAATGTTTGTTGGCGTTAAGGCGCTCACCCCGTAGAGAATCAGAATCGGAACCATCCCCAATGACGCACACACCAGGAAGCGCCAACGATCAGGCCGGTTCTGCCAATCGACTTTTTTTGTGGCTACCGCGAGCAGCACAATTCCGGTAAAAATAAACACCGACCAGCCCGGCGCCAGAGTTGAGCTTAGCTCCACGATGCGGGGAGTTGTTCTCTCGAACACATAGGTCTCTCGATAGCGGAATAGCTGCAGCGCGTCGGGAATAACGGGCAGGAACACCAGCGTAAACGCGCCGAAGGCAAATCCGGCCTGGCGCGCCAGCGTCTTCAGGTCGCTGGCTTTGGCCAGCAGAAAGCNNACGGGCAGAACGGCGCCAAACAGGAACTGGAAGTGTGTACTGGCGCCCGCAGCAACGCCGAACGCCGCCGCCAGCCAGTTGGAATTGCTGCGGCGTAAACAGACCAGTATGTATATGGCTGCATTGATCGCCAGCGTCCCGAACGCGTAGGGCCGGGCATCGATCGATGCGAAAACGACGATGGGATGGGCGCAGAAGAAGACGACGACAATCAGGGCGACATCGCGATCGAACAGTTCCCGGGCGGCGCGGTACAACAGATAGGCAGCCGCAAGCATGGCGAGAATCGAAGGGATTCTGAGGGCGACTTCGCTCGTGCCTGTGATTCTTGTCGTCAGCCAGAGAATATACGGATAAGCGGCGGAGACGTGTCCCCGTCGAGAGAAAATCTGCCAGAAGCCGGCGCTGATCTGCCAAAACGACGATGTCTCGTCCAGCCAGAGTGGCGCGCGAATGGCAAGGAACCAGAGAGAGATGGAAACCGCGAGCGCAAGAGCGTAGACCGCGTACTGGGCGCGGTCCCAGATGGCGAGCGGATTCTCGGGTTGCGGCCGGCTAGCGGCCCGTCTCTCGACTTGACTCCCTGAAATAGTGCGCGAAATCTCCAACAAGGCTCCTATGGGATGAATGTTGCAGTCCAAACAACACGCGACAAGCGCGGCAACCGCAATTTTCCGTCGTTCCTGTGTAACACACTCTGTGATCACAAGAAAATATGCGATGGCCCGTCTTCGTCGTTCGCCCGAACTGAGCTGGCTGACTACCTCTTTGCTGATCTTCGTCCTATAATTCGCTGCGATCAATCCAGACAAGAAAGCGACTGCCTAAGGAGGTTCTCTTGACTTCACTACGCTCTCTTCCCGTATATCTCGCAATTGCAACGATCGGTCTCGTGCATCTCACGTTTGGACAATCCGCGACTCCAACTCCAACGTCCGAGACGTCCCGTCTGGCGGGCTACTCTGCGCAATCATCCAAAGCAGAGCGCGACTGGGAAAAGAAACTCCAGGCCGGTATTGTCCCCAAGAACTTGCGTCAGAGCATGCAGCGTTTGAGTGCGCGTCCGCACCACGTGGGTTCTCCCTACGATAAAGAGAATTCGGAGTGGATTCTCTCCAAGTTTAAGGAATGGGGATTTGACGCCCACATCGAAACCTTCCAGGTGCTGTTTCCGACGCCGAAAGAGCGCATTGTCGAAATGATCGAGCCAACCAGGTTCCAAGCCAAGCTGCAGGAACCTGCGGTTCCCGGCGATCCGACATCCAATCAAACCGCCGAGCAGTTGCCGACCTATAACGCATATTCCATCGACGGAGACGTGAGCGCCCCCCTGGTGTATGTGAACTACGGCAACCGTGAAGATTACGAGCAACTCGACCGTCTGGGGATCTCCGTCAAGGGCGCCATCGTGATCGCGCGCTACGGCGAAGGCTGGCGCGGCATCAAGCCCAAGGTTGGGGCGGAACACGGGGCGATCGGCTGCATCATTTATTCCGATCCCAAGGACGATGGTTTTTTCAACGGCGACGACTACCCCAACGGTGGCTGGCGGCCGCGCGAAGGCGTGCAACGCGGCAGCGTCATGGATACGGACTATCCCGGCGATCCACTAACGCCCGGAGTCGGCGCCACGGCCGATGCGAAGCGGCTCGACATCAAAGACGCAAAAACTATCACCAAGATTCCCGTGCTGCCCATCTCGTGGGGCGATGCGCTGCCGCTGCTTTCCGCGTTGCAGGGGCCGGTTGCGCCGGAGACGTGGCGAGGAGCCTTGCCGATTACGTATCACGTGGGCCCCGGCCCTGCGAAAGTTCATTTGAAAGTGGCTTCCAATTGGGACTTGAAGCCCGTCAACGACGTGATTGCCACTATGCGCGGATCGGATGAGCCCGATGAGTGGGTGATCCGCGGAAATCACTACGACGCCTGGGTCAATGGAGCCGATGATCCCATCTCAGGAATGGTCGCGGTTCTAGAGGAAGCTCGCATGCTCGGAGAGCTGCACAAGCAGGGATGGAACCCGAAGCGGACCGTCATCCTCTGTGCGTGGGACGGGGAAGAGCCGGGGCTGCTCGGTTCAACCGAGTGGGTCGAAGCCCATCGCGGCGAACTTCAGAAGCATGCCGTTGCTTACATCAATTCCGATAGCAATGGGCGTGGGTTTTTCCGCGCCGGTGGATCGCATGACCTGCAACGCCTCATTAACGATGTCGCGCTGGACATTCAGGATCCGGAGAAGCACATTTCTGTTCAGCAACGTGCGCGTCTGCAGCGCATCGCTGATGCACACAACGCGGAGGATCGAGCCGAAATCAGAAAAAGCAACGACATCCGGATCGGCGCGCTGGGGGACGGTTCGGACTATGCGCCATTCATCGATCACGCAGGCATCTCTGCTCTTAACATCGGATACGGCGGCGAGAATGACGCTGACGCCTATCACTCCATCTACGATGATTTCTACTGGTACACGAAGTTTATGGATACCGATTTCTCGTACGGCACCGCACTGGCACAGACAGCAGGGACTGCGGTCATGCGGCTGGCGGACGCCGAAGTGATTCCCTACGAGTACAACGCGGAGGCGGAGACCGTCGGACGGTACGTAAAAGAGCTGGAGAAGCTGCTCAAAGATAAACAGGACGAGATCACCGAGCGCAATCTGGAACTGAAAGAGGGTTTGTTCACGGCAACGGCCGACCCACGTAAAACTTCTGTCCCTCCTCCGGCGAAGCCCGTTCCGCCGTTCATGAACTTTGCGCCGCTGAAGAACGGCGTGGAGGCGATTAGGAAGAGCGCGGATCGTTACCAGTCGGTATTTTCCAAATGGCAGGCTGGCGGAACCGATCTGCCGCGCCAAACTGCCGCCGCTTTGAACACGGAACTGACGCAGATTCAGAGAGCGTTTCTAACGGAGAAAGGACTACCGGAGCGCCCGTGGTTCAAGCATCAGGTTTATGCTCCCGGAGCCTACACCGGTTATGGGGCCAAACCAATTGCAGCGGTTCGTGAATACATGGATCAGGAAAAATGGAAGGAAGCGGAGGCGCAGGTCCCCGTCGTTGGCCAGGTGCTCGAAAACGTCGCAGTCGCGATTGGCAAAGCCGCCGATGATCTGGAGAAGGCCACGCTGCCAGGGAGATAAGTGTTGGAGTCGCCCGGAAAAACAACGGATATCTGGGACCAGTTTATCGGCTTCCAACCACGCCGCGCACCGATTCGATCAGCTTGAGTGAATCGTAGCCGATACCATCTTTGAAGACGGTCTCAACGTTTTCGATATCTTCGATCCGCCTCGAGGGGTCGCCTTTGATCACGACCAAATCCGCCCGCTTGCCGGCAGCGATGGTGCCAATGCGGTCGAGCTCTCCCAGGAACTGCGCGCCATTTGCGGTCGCAATGTGAATGGCCTCCAGAGGGGTGAATCCGGCTTCAACCAGCAACTCAACTTCACGCTGATCGCCGAAGCCCGCGATCACCCCTCCCATACCAGTGGGATCCAATCCGGCTAACAGCGTCCCTCCAGCCTGCGCGAAATCATGCTCGAATTCCATCTCCTTCTTGAAAGCGGCGGCCCAGGGCGACGAGTCGGCGTGGTATCGCTGGCGGATCACATTTGCATCGCCAGCGCGCACCTTGTTGTTGAGTAGTGCACCGCGGGCGTCAGGCGACAGAGCGTCGAGAATGCGCTGCTGGATTGTGGGGCGGCCCGGAACAAACATTTCGAAGACTGGCAGCGTCGATGTAACCGCAACCTGCCGTTGAACGAGGTCCACGATCATGTCATGCAGCGCGCCGCTTTGCACATCCAGTTTGGAAATAAACTCATAGTCGAGTTTATCGGGGCACTCGCCGGGCTTTTTCCAGGGAAAGAATTCCGTGTCCACAAGCAACCCATGTTCCAGGTCGTCAATGCCGATGGAAGCAGCTTCCCGAAACCCGATGGAGCAAAGATGCCCTGTAACCTTGGCGCCTCGCTTATGGGCGGCGGCCACGGCAGCGGAAAGCTCGGCCGGCGTAATGAACATGTACGCCTTGAAATTGTCGACACCCTGATCCAACCAGAAGGTGACCGTCTTCGTAGCGTCGTCAGGCCCGGAAAGCTGATGCATCTGCACCGCGAAAGTGCCCGCGCCTTCAAGATATGGACCAGTAACGTGGATCTTCGGGCCAGGTGTTTGGCCCCGTTCAATTTGCTTCCTCAGTTCAAGATCCGCGTATGGCTCGATCGAACCTGTCGTGCGAATGGTTGTCACTCCTCCGGCAAGGTATAAACGGGGAAAGCTGAAGGCCATTTCGCCGAATATGCCGTTGCCCATTGGATAGAACATGTGGTCGTGCATACCGACGAGACCGGGAATAACACTGTATCCGTGCAAATCCAGAACTTGTGCGTCACTGGGAACGCTCGCCGACGTGCCATCGGAAACCGATTCGATGTTGCCTTTGGAGATTACGACCGTCTGGTCCTCCCGCGCGGCGGCTCCCGTTCCATCAATTACTCGCACGTGGGTCAGAGCGATCGCGGACGCGTCCACCTTTACAAAGCCGCGCACCTGAGGCGAAAGAGCTTGGGCCACGAGTGGGGCCGGGCATGGAAGCATTAAGAGGACCGCAATGACCAGTTTGCGCATGATTCTTCCCTCCGTACATCGGTCAGGATTCTATCGAAGAAAACTTCAATTGGAAATCGATGAGCGCCGGGCTGCCGTAGCGTAAACGCGGCCAGCGTGGCCCGCAGAAAAAACCGCGCAA
>PLHN01000209.1 GCA_003139975.1 Acidobacteriaceae bacterium | reverse complement strand
GAATCCAGCCAATCCGAGCGCCGCGCCGACGATGCCGAGCGCGAACTGATGGAATGGAAAAAGGTCAAGTTCATGGAGCGCCGCATCGGCGAGGATTTCGACGGGCTCATCATCAGCGTGACCAAATTCGGCTTCTTCGTCGAACTCGCCGACCTATTCGTCGAAGGTCTTGTTCCGCTGAACACGCTTGGCGCTGATAGTAACGCCGATAGTAACTATGACCGCTACACCTACCACGAAACCACGCGCCAGATCATCGGCCAGCGCTCGCGAAAAACATACAGCCTGGGCGACCGGGTGCGAGTACTGGTTGACCGTATCGATCCGGTCGAAAAGAAGATTCAGTTCGCGGTTCTCGACGAGCAGCCCCGGATTTCGCGCCGAAAGAAGTGATCCAACCGGGGCGCCCGCCCCTATGTATATCGTCCCGTAGGAGTAAACAGATCCCGTGCCTGCACTGTGAGGGCTAAAGCACCCCTTCCAAATGCCGATAGTTAGAGCAGGGACGGTGTCCAGTGAGAATACTTTTGGTAGATGACAGCCTCACCATGCTGCACGAGAATCAGCGCGCCCTAGAGCGAGCGGGGTATGAGGTAGTGACCGCCGAGGACGGTGAAACCGCTCTCCGGCTAGCTGGCGAGCAGGCGTTCGACGTGATTCTTCTTGACTTGCTATTGCCAAAAGTGAGCGGGATCGACGTACTCAAAACCCTGAAGAGCGATCCCGCGACCGCGGGAATTCCGGTGGTGATTGTCAGCAGTCTCTGCGAAAAAAATCGCGAAAAGCTGATTGCGGAGGGCGCAGAGGACTATCTGGAAAAAAACTCCTTAATGCCACGGCATGGCAAGAACCTGCTGCCCAAGGCTCTGGAAGATATAGTGTGCCGGATACAAAGAAAGCGCGGCGTCCAGTTCGTGGACGCACTTACAAAGCCGTAAGCGCGCACCTTCCTAACCCAGCCTGAAGGGTAGTGGGCCAGTTAGGAGGTCCACAACCACCTGAAGTCCTCGGGTAGAACCCGGCCTGCGAACTGTTAGAATTGGATGTTTCTACTCTTGGCGCCTGCCGAAGGAAACCCCGCTCCATGTCTAATGTCTCGAACCCCACCGCACGCACTCGCGTTGTGCGCGAACCGCATCGCGGAATTTACGATCGCGAAGCCGTGAACCAGGTCCTCGACGAAGGCATGATGTGCCATGTCGGCTTCGTGGTTGATGGGCAGCCCTTTGTCATCCCGACCTTGTACGGCCGCAACGGCAATGTGCTTTACCTTCACGGCTCGGTCGCCAGCCGCATGCTGCGCAACCTGCAGCAAGGCGTGCCGGTTTGCGTTACGGTCACGTTGGTCGATGGATTCGTGCTGGCGCGTTCGGTGTTTAATCACTCGATGAATTACCGCTCCGTCGTGATTCTCGGGACGGCCACGATGGTTGACGATCCCAAGGAGAAACTCGCCGCGCTGCGCGCGGTGAGCGAGCACGTTGTGCCCCAGCGCTGGGACGATGCACGTCAGCCTGTCGAGAAGGAACTAAAAGTCACTTCGGTGCTGCGGATTCCAATTGAAGAATTTTCCGCGAAAGTGCGCGTCGGGCCGCCCGTCGACGATGAAGAGGATTACGCTTTCCCAACCTGGGCGGGGGTGCTTCCGCTAGAGACGAAAACCGGCGCGCCCATTCCTGATGAACGGTGCCAGCGCGAGTTCCCGGAATATCTGAAGAACTATTCGCGCAAGAAGAAACTCTAGCGGCGAGCAGAATTGGGCGTGGGCGTGCGCGACTGCGCCTCTGCCATCAATTCCAGAAGAATATGGTTGCATTCCTCCCACGCCTCCTGTTCGCTGTGCGGGCTGTGCCGACCATTCTCGATGAAGCGCACGTCAGCAGCGGGCGGAACTGCCGACGCGCGTTCAATCTCTCCCGGCTCCGTTCGCGGATCGCCTCTGCCATGCATGAATGTCACCGGCACGTGCAGTTCGCGGAGACGGCCGTCATACAAATCCTCATCCTGGCGCTGGCTCGCCGCCGCAAGGCCTAACCAGGCGCAGCAGTTGCGCTGCACAACGTTGCGCCAGTGCTGTTCTCCATGGTCCGCTGCCAACAATTTTTGCAGCTTTTCGCTTACTTGGCCGGGATGGTCGGCAAAGCGCTGGAAAAAAATGTCGTGCGACCTCGGCTTGCTGCGATAGAAATGGAATGCCTCCAGAATCAGCCGCTCGCAGCGCTCGGGCGCGCGCAAACCAATCATCGTGGCGATGACCGCTCCATCGCTGTGCCCCCAAACAGTGGCGCGTTCGATTCCCAGCGCATCCAGCAACAGCAGCGTCTCCTCCGCCGCCCGGCGATGAAAGTCCAACGGCAGCGGTCCCGCGAAGCTTGCCGAGCGCCCGTATCCGGATCGATCCGGAACCAGCAATCGGACATGGCCGCGTAATGCTTCGATCTGCCGGTCGATCGGGTACACGCCATAGCCCCAGCCTCCATGCAAGAAAACAAGCGGCGGACCATTGCCAATATCCCGATAGTGAATCGAGACGGGCGAAACGCTGTCCGCGTGCTGCGAGTTTTTCAATTCCACAAATGGCACGGAATATCTAAATTTAACCCAGACATATTACCCAGGGTAGCGCGCAAAAAACGCGCGCGAACCTGGGGCACCTCGCTCGCTTCGAATCGCCAACACCTGAGCTCTCTTGCACTAGGGGCGCAGCGAGGCGACATAAGCGGAGATCGCAATCATATCGTCCAGCGTGAGATTGCGAATCGGCGCGCGCATTTCTCGCGACAATGTTCCCGCACGGGCGCCACTCTGGATGTGNNTCAAACAACTGCCGGACCAGGTAACTTGGCGACCGGCCGGCAATCGGCGGCATATTCCCGCTGCCGCGAAGTCCCGGGCCGTGACACTTGGCGCAGGGAATAGCCTTACCGTTGCTTCCCGTATTAACGAGAGCTCTTCCTCTGGCGAGACTGCCTTCCGGGACATAGGCGATGAAACCGGAGGCATCATCACGCGCTTCGGTCCGTTCCAGGTTCTCCGGCACTTCGATAATGCGTTCCCCGATCCGTTCGGTTGCAGCCGGAGTTGAAGGGGCGAGCATCCATCCGGCGACACGCGTTTTGGGAACGGTACCGGTTTCCACAACGCGAACCCATGGCTTGCGTGTCAGTCCGGAAAAATAATTGGCGGCGGACTGGATTTCCTGCCCGGTGGCCTTGGTTTCGGATGCGATCATCATGGCGATCGGCAAGTGGCGAGGTTCGGAGCTTTTGCGAGCGCCGCTCTTGAAGTCCTCCAGCTGTTCGACAATATAGCCAGCGGGAAGTCCGGCCAGGCTGGAATTTTCGGGGCGGCCCTGGCCGTTGGGCAGGTGGCAATAGGCGCAGGCAAAGACATCGGGCTTTCGGCCGTGCGCGACAATCTCGGGCATGGCAGCGTGACCCTCAGGATGCCAGTCGGGTGGATTGAACAAATCCGCAATCTGAGCGAGGGTGAATGCCGCACCGCTGCCGGGTACGTGCCGAGGTGCGTGGTCGGTAGGCCCGGCGGCCGGCTCGGAATTCGGATTGATGACGTAAGCCCAGTACGGCGGAGTCTGGTGCGAATTCTGTGCCCAGGCCACGCCGTACGCTAACAACAGGGACGCAAGGATCCAAAGCTGGAGGTAGTGGCGCACTCGTATACTTTAACCTTTAGCTTTTCACCGCGGGATCAACAGCAGTTTGCCCGTGGTCTTCCGGCCTTCCAGATCGCGGTGCGCCTGCTGCGCTTGCGCCAGCGGATACACGTGCTCGANNAGTTTGCCATCGCGAATCATGCCGAACACAGCGCCCGCGCGCTGCCGCAATTCTTCGGGGGTAATCACATAAGCGCCCAGCGATGGCCTCGTCAAAAAGATCGATCCCTTTTGTGTCAGCACCAGAGGGTCAATGGGCGCAACCGGACCACTTGATCCTCCAAACAGCGCCATCATCCCGCGCGGACGGAGCAGATTCAGGCCCTTCTCGAACGTCGTCTTACCAACCGAGTCATACACCACGTCCACACCTTTGCCGCCAGTTAAGCGTTTGGTCTCCGCCTCGAAATCGGTTTGCGTATAAAGAATGACTTCGTCGGCGCCGGCCGCGTGCGCCAGCTTCGCCTTTTCCTCGGTGGAAACGGTGCCAATCACGCGGGCGCCAATGTTGTGTGCCATCTGCACCAGCAGCAGGCCGACGCCTCCCGCCGCCGCATGAACCAGCGCGGTCTCGCCTTTTTTCAGCGGCCAGGTGTCATACGCAAGATAGTGCGCCGTCATCCCCTGCAGGAGCGCAGCAGCGGCCTCGCGCTCGCTCACGCCGGCTGGAATCTTCACCAGCCGGTCGGCGGCCACGGCGGCGTATTCGGCGTAACTGCCGAGCGCCATCGTGTAGGCCACGCGGTCTCCAACCGCAACTTCGCGCGCGTCGCTGCCGACCGCGGAAACAGTTCCGGCGGCTTCCTGCCCCAGCACAAACGGCAGCGGCGATTTGTAGCGGCCCTCGCGGTTATAGACGTCGATGAAATTCACGCCAATCGCCTGAATCTTGACGACGGCTTCATTCGGTTTCGGCTGCGGCACCGGGAGGTCGACCAGTTCCATGACTTCGGGTCCGCCGGTTTGCTTTACCTGGATGGCTTTCATAGTCGTTTGCGATGAAGCTAACAAAATACCTCGGCGCGTTCAAATCGGCTCGCGCTCGGCAACCAGACGACTCGCTCATGAAACGAAAAGCAAGAGGTGCCGCCAAATAACGGCACCTCATAATAGAAGCCGCAATTGCCGCGCAACTTACACACCGCTATGCAGCGGTATTTTCCCTCGTGACCGCCTTGGCGCTACTGCCGAGGAACTCCACCAGCGCCGGTGTCACTTCGTCGGCATGGGTCCAGATCACCGCATGCGGGCCGCCTTTTATCACGTGCAGGCGCGCTCCTTTCACCAACTGGGCAGTGCGCTGCCCGGCCGATGCAAACGGCACAATGCGATCCGAGTCGCCATGAATCACGAGCGTCGGCACGTCGACGCGGGCGAGGTCCTTGCGGAAATCCTCGTACCACGCCGCCACGCACGCCAGGCTTGCCGTAGCCGAAGCGCCCGCCGCAACGTTCCAGCTTGCCTGCACGGCCTGGTCGCTGATGCGCTTCCCCAACAACTGATCGGTGTTGTAGAAATCCTTGAAGAACCCGGTGAAGAACGCGTAGCGGTCGGNNTTGTCACGCCCTTCGATCCGTGCTTGCCAATGTAGCGCGCGATTTCCCCTCCACCCATGGAGAACCCAACCAGCGCGAACTCGCGCAGATGGAGGTGACTGATGAGCTTATGGAGGTCTTCGGCAAAAGTGTCGTAGTTGTAGCCCGTGCTTGGCTGGCTCGACTTGCCGAAACCACGGCGGTCATAGGTAATGACGCGATGGCCGGCGGCCAGCAGCGCTGGAATCTGCCGCTCCCACGAAGCGCCGCTCAGCGGATACCCGTGGATGAGTACCACCGGATCGCCGGAGCCATGGTCTTCGTAATAGAGACTGATGTCGCCCGAATTTTCCTTACCAACATGAACCTGGGGCATGGAATTTCCTCCTTTAAGGATTTTTTTGTGCAACGGGAGTTGAGAGATAACGGTTGCCGGGTAGCGATTTGTGTATGTGCTTGTAGATGTAAGAACGAAGGTTTCGGATTCACAACCGGCCGATAGCCCGTTTCCCCAGCCCTCCCGGATCGACCCCGGGTTGGCCCGGCATGGTAATATGCTCGTCCGGTTCCCAAAGTAACGAGGGTGCATACGTCTCTTGTAGCGTTGACCCAACGATTTTCGGGATAGTACCATCTCATTTCAAGAAGAGTGTGTTGTGGCAAAGGTCTACGCCGTGCCGGGAGGCGTTACGCTAAGTTTCTGAACGCTATGAGGCTTTCTTTCGAACGATTTCCGGTGATCTTTCTCTGCGGTGTGGTGGCCGCCACCCTTGGCTGCCAGACGGCGCAGAAGTCCACGTTCATTCCGCCACCCGCCGCCCAGGCCCCGGCGCTGACATCAAACACGGCCCCCATCGACAAGCAGAATCCGCCGGCGACCGCAACCGTCATACCAAAATCGCAGGCGAATCCCGACGCCGCTAAAGCCCTCGCCGCCGATCCCGTCGCCGACCTCATCGCGCGCGTCGAAAAGGAATATCTCGCCGGTCAGGAAAACTATGGAGCCGGCCACCTCGAAGCCGCCAAGCAGAACTTTGATGCCGCTTTCAACCTCCTGCTCGAAAGCGGATCCGACCTCCAATCCGACGACCGCCTGGAAGCCGAACTGAACCGCATCCTCGACGGCCTCAACAGCGCCGAACTCGAAGCCCTGCAAACTGGCGACGGTTCCGCTGCGCAGAAGACCGAACCCGCTCCCATTGACGAGGCCAACGAAGTCACACCACCCGTCGATCAAAACGTCAAGGCCAAGGCCGAGGCCGAAATCAAGTCCACGCGTTCCGATCTGCCGCTGATGATGACCGACCAGGTCGCCGGATACATCAACTATTTCTCGACCCGCGGCCGCGCCGTTCTCGAACGCGCGCTCGGCCGCTCCGGCCGCTATGAAGACATGATCCGCCGCACCCTGAGAGAAGAGGGAGTGCCGCAGGATCTCATCTATCTCGCGCAAGCCGAATCCGGTTTCCACCCGTCGGCCGTCTCCCGCGCGGGTGCCCGCGGCATGTGGCAGTTCATGGCCAGCCGCGCCAAAGGTTACGGCCTGGAGCGCAACTGGTGGGTCGATGAGCGCCAGGATCCCGAGCGCGCCACCCGCGCTGCAGCACAACATCTCAAAGATCTCTATGCACAATTTGGCGACTGGTACCTCGCCATGGCCGCCTACAATTCGGGTCCCGGCACTGTGCAGAGCGCCGTCAAGCGCACCGGCTATGCCGATTTCTGGGAACTCTATCGCCGCAATGTCCTGCCCAAGGAAACTCGCAACTACGTTCCGATTATTGTGGCTGTCACCATCATGGCGAAGAATTCCGACCAGTACGGGCTGACCGATGTGGTGAAGGACAAACCGATTCCCTATGACACGGTGAAGATCGACTATCCGATCGATCTGCGGCTGGTGGCCGAATGCGTGGATGCCTCGGCGGCTGATTTGCAGGACCTCAACCCGAGCCTGCTGCGCATGACGACTCCGAGGCTGTTCCCCGGCTCAAATAGCGGTCAACAGTTTGAGCTACGCTTGCCCGCCGGAACAGCCGACAAATTCCAGAGCGTCGTAACCTTGATTCCGGTGGATAAGCGTGTCTGGTGGCGCTACCACAAAGTGCAGGACGGAGAAACGCTGGCCTCGATCGCGCGCACGTATCACAGTTCTCCGCAGTCCATTGCCGAAGCCAATGATTTGCAGGAAAACGCTCTCTCGCCCGAGATGCGCCTGATCATCCCGATCGCTCCCGGCAAGGACACGGACACGGCCACCTACGCGCACGCCATCACCCGCTACAAGATCCGCAAGGGAGACACGGTCGAATCCGTAGCAGAAAATTTTGGCGTGTCGCCGAAGATGGTCCGCACCTGGAATCGTCTGAAAGGCAACAGCCTAGCGGGAAGAAGGGTGCTGCTGGTTCACCTGCCCGTAACCCCAAGCGCGCGGGAGGCCGAGTTGGCGTCGAAGAGATCATCGTCGCGACGGACGACGTCGGCAAGAGCGGCGCTGGATCGGGCGTCCTCGGTCTCGTCGTCAGCCATGAAGTCGTCGAGCCGAACGTCGTCCCAACGCTCGGCGAGTGCGCAGCACAAGTCACCGTCCAACGCAGAAACGCAGACGACAGCTTCTGCGGCTGTTGTCCACCACAAAGTAAAGCCGGGCGAGACTCTCTACTCGATCGCCAATTCCTACAAGACCACCGTCACCGCCCTCAAGCAAGCCAACCGCAACATCGCCGTCCTGCGCCCCGGGATGATCCTGATCGTGCGCGACGTGCGCTGATCTGAAATTCCTTATCTTTAGATTGAATTTCACCCGGCCTGCTACTTTCTTACGGATGCGCAGAGCGTCGCCGTCTCAAAGCCTTGGGCACTCGAAAAATAGTGGCGCTGGAAATAAAGCGCGACATTCACGAGGGCGATCATTACCGGCACCTCGACCAACGGCCCAATCACCGCCGCGAAAGCGGCTCCCGAGTTGATCCCGAAA
>PLHN01000244.1 GCA_003139975.1 Acidobacteriaceae bacterium | reverse complement strand
GTGGTGGTCAGCGCGCCCAGCATCACTTCAAATCCCAGTGCGCCGCGCGTCACCGTTCCCATCTCCGCAGCCTTGACCACAAACTCGCCAATGCCAACCAACGCCGCCGCCAGAGCGCCAAACGCGTGCGACAACGCAGTCCGCTGCGGCATCGCGGTCATCGGCACACTCACTGCCATCCATGCGCCGATCACTGAACCCAGCGTCAGCCCCGCAATAATCCACACCCAGGTAACAATCTGCGTGCCAACTAGCGTGCCCACAATCGCGGCGAACATGCCGCCCTCGGCCAAAAACATACCGCGCCGCGCCGTCTCCGGATGCGACATCATCTTCAGCGACAGAATGAAGAGAATCGATGCGATCAGGTAGGTCGCTTCCATGAACAAAGAGGTCGGGTTCACTGTGCCGCCTCTTTCTTTTCGGGCTTGCGCTTGCCAAACATCTTGAGCATGCGGTCGGTAATCAAGAACCCGCCCACGATATTGCTGGTAGCCGCAACCACCGCAATGAAACCGAAAATGGCTGCCAGTTGGCTCTTGTGTTCACCGACCAGCACGATCGCGCCTACCACGGCGATCGCATCCAGAGCGTTAGTCAGCGACATCAACGGCGTGTGCAGCAGCGGCGAGACGCGCCGTATCACCTCGAATCCAATGAATCCCGCCAGCACAAAAATGAATAAAGCGTCGATGAGGTTCGAACTGCTGTTCATCGTTCCTCCCTGCGAAGTCCCTCGGTCACAAATGTCTCATCAGTCCTGTTTGGCGAGCGCCGGCAAGCCAAGAAATTCGCGGACTCGTGCCTGCACAATTTCGCCACCGTTGGTCAGCAAGGTTTCGCGCACAATCTCGTCTTCCAGATTCAGGTTCAACTTCTGCTCCTTAACAACGTAGGTCAAAAAGGCAGTGAGGTTGCGAGCGTACATCATGCTGGCGTGATACGGCACGCCCGAGGCCACATTGATTGCCCCCATGATGGTGACCCCGTGCTTCACGACTGTCTTGCCGGTTTCGCTAATCTCGCAGTTGCCGCCGCGCTCGGAAGCTAGATCCAGAATCACCGAACCCAGCGCCATTCCCTTCACCATCTCTTCGGTCACGAGCACAGGCGATTTTTTCCCTGGAATCACTGCCGCGGTAATTACCACATCGCTTTCCTGAACCACCTTGCCGAGCAATTCGCGCTGCCGTCGGTAAAAGTCCTCATCCTGCGCGCGGGCATAGCCGCGAGCATCCTGCGCATCTTTCGCCTCGATCGGCAACTCGACGAAACGTCCGCCCAGACTCTGCACTTGCTCCTTGGCAGCGGGCCGCAGATCGTACGCGGAAATGACCGCGCCCAGCCGTCGAGCCGTCGCAATCGCCTGCAATCCAGCTACTCCACAGCCGATGACGAACACGCGCGCCGGTGTAATCGTGCCCGCTGCGGTCGTCATCATGGGAAAAATGCGCGGATGACAGTCGGCGGCCATCAATACCGCCTTATATCCGCAAATCGTCCCCATCGACGAAAGCGCATCCATGCTTTGCGCACGCGTACTGCGCGGCATCAACTCAACTGAAAATGAAGTTACGCCAGCTTGCGCAATCTCCTCGACCACTTCCTTCGATCCGAACGGCCGCAGAAACCCGACCAGAATCTGATTCCGCCGATACAGCGGCACATCCTGTCTTCCGTTGATGTCGTTCGAACCATAGCAAAGGAGTTGCGTGATAATGTCCGCCGCCCCAAACACAGACGCGCGCTCGGCGACGACCTTTGCGCCTTTCTCCGCGTACAGCGAGTCGGGGTAGCCGGCATCGACTCCTGCGCCTGACTGAACGTGAACTTCGAAGCCCGCCTTGGCAAGCGTCGGGACAACCAGCGGCACCAAGGCAACACGCCGTTCCCCGGGATAAATCTCTTTCGGAACACCGATGATCACGAATCCCTGCCTTTGCGCGATTTTACTGTTTTGCGTTTCTTCGTCTTGCGATTGATAACAACACTTGTGAGGATCGCCTTCAGCAAAACATCGCCGTCGCTAGAACCAGAATCGCCGCAACCTCCCACAAGTCGAGCATTTTAGTTGAGCGGCGGAAGTGCTGCAAATATCGAACTCAGCAACAACCGGAGAATCACCCGCAGAGCGTCAAAAGCAAACCGGCTTGATCGACAGTGCCAACAATATCCGCGCAGCTCCGCACGATCCAATCGGCGCCGGCGTTTTCGAGTTCCCCGTGACCGGCCGTGGTTAGGAGTGCAATCACGCGCGCACCAGAGGCCTTCCCGGCGCGAATCCCGGCGGGCACATCCTCGACGACCACGCAATCCGAAGCCGCATAATTAAGCGTCGCCGCTGCCTTCAGATAAGGCTCGGGATCAGGTTTCCCTATCTTCACATCGCTCGATGTGATCATCGTCTTCGGAATCGGCAGGCCCGCCGCGCGCAACCGCACTTCCGCCAGCCCCCGCGTGGCGGAAGTCGCGATCGCCCAGCGATCCGCAGACAAGCTCTCCAGCAACTTGCGCGCGCCGGGCAGCACAACGACTCCATCGAGGTCTTCAATTTCCATTCGTTCAACCTCGCGGTCTTCTTTCTGTACGTCGGCGTTGGGCATGAGATCGTGGATAGTAGTTCGGCTCGGCCGCCCGTGCGCCATTTTCACGACTCTGTCTGGATCGAAACCATGTGCCACGGCCCAGCGACCCCACACGCGCGAGACCGCTGGGGTGGAGTCGATAAGCACGCCGTCCAGATCAAACAGCAAGGCGCTGCAACGGATCGTACTCATTGTGGGATAGAAAGGGTACCCCCTGCCAGCGGGCAATGACAAGTCGGAAGATTTGGTGTGTGCGGCAGGATTCGAACTTGAGCCACTTTGCACGCGTTAGCGAAGCGGAAGCCGCAGGCGAAATCCCGGATCTGCTCATTAGATTTGGTGAGCGCGGCAGGATTCGAACCTGCGACCCACGCCTTAAAAGGGCGTTGCTCTACCNNCTGAGCTACGCGCCCTCACCAATTTCCAATCTAACATATTTTCTCCGCTGGACCCTGCAAAGCTCGCTCCCGCGTGGGTCGGTGACGCCCCCCCGCAAAAGCGATACACTCACGGTCAATGCGTAGTTCGCGAATTTCCCTGTTAAGACTGGCGCTGCTCGTCGGCGCCATCCTCCCTTCACAGTTTGCCCATCCCAGAAAAAAAACCGAGTTCCCCTCCGTGCGCTGGACTGCCGGCGCGCCCGGTTGCTCGTTCGAACGCGGCGAAGACGGCCGCTTTCGCTGGACAATGAGCGACAAAGATCTGGCCATCACCTTGCTGGTAGATTCCCAGGAACTCATCAAGAGCCGCCGCCGCTTCTATCACGTGTTTGGCGTGTACACCAGCGTGACCTACAAAGGACAGGGAAACTTCGACTATGATGCCAACTTGCGCCTAGATTTCGTTAGCCATCACGGAATCGTGGAGGGCTATCTGGATCCGTCAGAACTTCAAAATCGCCTCCAGAACGATCTGGACACGCTGGTATTCGAAACTGAGCGGCAGATCAAGAAAAATCCGGGGGCAAAAGATGAAAAAACGGCCTACCTGCAGAGCTACGAAAAGGAAGGAGCCGAATTCATCGAATTCCTGACCTCACAATACCTCGAGTCGGCAACGCTCAACCCCGGTAATCCCGAGGCGCATGGCTGGGTCTATTTTGGAACTAGGAATAAATGGATTGGCCCTTGGAAGGAACATGAGGACTTTATCCTCGAGGTGCGAATGAAAGACAAGATCTGGCAGTTTCCCTTCTCGCTGCCGCCATCGGGGGACGAGTTAATTCTGCGTAAACCGCCGGAATGACCCTCCAGCAGCGTGGCAGCCCTGAAACGCCCACAGCAAATCGGTCTAAAATCTGTGTTAGAGTTCCCTGCTCATGGAGATCGCACCGAAACCCACGCCCGAAGCCAAACAACCGGCCGTTGTTCTGTACTGTCCGGTGTGTGCGACGGAAGTTACCGATCCGCTAACCTGCGGCGATTGCTCGGCCGTAATCTGTCGCCGTTGCGGAACGCCGCTCGAATCTCCGGACGAACTGGCGATGGGGTGATGGATGTGGAAACACCTTAAGACCATCTGATGGAAATCACTTCCTCGATCCCGGCCCAAACTAAAGAAAACTCCGCCGAGCAGCCGAGTCTCGTCCGCGGGCTGAGCTTGCTCGATTCCGTCCTCCTGCTCGTGAGCGGCATTATCGGCTCGTCGATCTTTCTTACCGCCAAAGATATTGCCGGGCCTTTGCCGAATCCGACNNCTGCGCGAAGCCTACGGCGACCTGGTCGCATTTCTGTACGGATGGATGTTGTTTGCCGTCGCCAATGGTGGAACCATCGCCGCCCTTTCGGTCGCATCGGCTGCGTACATGGGGAACATCGTCCCCGCCATTTCGCAAACGCGCATTGTTTTTTCCATCGCTGGCATCTCTTTCTCGCGCGCACATCTGGTAGGGCTTGCCCTGATCGTCATCCTTACCTGGGTGAATGTCGTCGGCCTGCGCTGGGGCGCTCTTCTGCAGAACGTTTCCACGTGGACCAAATTCACGGCGATGACGATCTTTGTGGTCCTCGGCTTCGCCATCGGTAAAGGGCACTGGTCGAACTTCACCGCACACGCGCCCGGCGGATTAAGCATGGGTCTTTCCCCCGGCCAACTGATCTCGGCAATGGGAGTCGGACTGATCGCGGTCTTCTGGGCCTATGACGGCTGGGTTTACATCACATGGGTTGCCGGCGAAGTGAAAGAGCCGCGCCGCAACGTGCCGCTCTCCATGGTGCTGGGTGTCCTCGTGGTTGGAGCGATCTATCTCGCCATGAACATGACCTACGTCTATGCCATGCCGTTGAGCGAGGTTGCGAAGTACGAAACCATTGCCCACGCAGCGGCAGCAGCTCTGTTCTCGCCGGGCGCCGCAGTCTGGCTGTCAGCCATGATTGCGATCTCGTGCTTCAGCGCGGCGGCGACCTGCACTCTCTCCGGCGCGCGCGTCTATCTCGCCATGGCGCAGGATGGCGTTTTCTTTAAACGCATGGCCGTCGTGCATCCCAAGTGGCGCACACCCGCATTCAGCCTGATCGGCCAGGGCGTCTGGGCAGCGCTGCTTACCATGAGCGGACGCTACGACCAGCTTTACACATACGTGATCTTCGGCATGGTACTGTCGTACACGCTCACCGTCATCGGACTGTTCGTATTGCGTTGGAAGAAACCTGACTTGCCTCGTCCTTATCGTTGCACAGGATATCCATGGCTTCCGGGAATCTACGTTCTGATTGGCGCCGCTTGGACGCTGAATACCATCATTACGCGCCCCGCCGAGGCATTTTGGGGCGCAACGATCGTAGCAGCGGGCGTGCCCGGCTATCTATTCTGGAAATGGAAGAGCCGCTCGGAACTCCAGAGCGACCGCACTCCATAAGCGAAGTCACTCCTATACCGGCGTCGCCGTCTTCCGCTTCGGATTGAAGAACGGCAGCGGCACCACCGTCGCCGTAGTCTTCCTGCGCTGCGCTTCGATGGTCAACTCCATCTGAAGTTTTGTCCCCGGCTTCGAATATTCCGTGCTCACGCTGGCCAGCGCAATCAGCTTCTTCAGTAACGGAGAAAACGCGGTTGTCGTGGCCTTTCCGACCTGGCGGTCGCCAGAATAGACCGGTACGGCCACGCGTGAAGCCTGGCTGGGCGCCGCCGGAGACAATCCAAACTTATCGAACTGCTCTTCCACTTCCACCCAATCCACTTCCAGCCCCACCAGTTGCCGCGCCACGCCACGCTTGTTGTCCTCAACCAGCGCCCGCTTGCCGATGAAGGTTTCTTTTTCCAGATGCACCATCTTCCCGAAGCCCAGCTCATAGGGCGAATATTTCTGTGATGGGATCAGCGCCTTCTTCGAGCTGCTGTAGTCCACTTCAATCAACAGCAACCCGGCCTCCACGCGCGCCACATCCAGCGCCAGCATTCCCGCCGCATGGATATCGAACTGTTTGCCTTTTTCCATCAACTCGTCCCACACCTTCACAGCATCGTTCCATGGCATCCAAATCTCGTAGCCGAGGTCGCCCGTGTATCCGGTGCGCGAAATATCAACCGGCACGCCGGCGATCTTGCCGCTCGCCTTGCGAAAATACTTGAGATTAACAATGTCGGCGTCCGCAACGGTTTTCAGCAGCCTCGCCGAAGCCGGCCCCTGCAGCGCGAGCGCCGCCGTTTGCTCCGAGATGTCCTCAATCTCAACGTCCATGTTCACGCCGCTTTGCCGGAACCACCGCAGGCTCGGGTCGGCCGCAGTCCACCGATACCTGTTTTCTTCGAGCCGCGTAAGAGTCCCATCGTCAATCACCTTGCCCTCTTCGTCGCACCAGCACGCATAAATCACCTGTCCCACTGCAACCTTGGTGATGTCGCGCGTGATCACGCGATTCACCAGTTTGGTCGCATCCTTGCCCGTGATCAGGTATTTGTAGAGCGGCGAGATATCAATCAGCGCGCAAGCATTGCGGATCGCGTTGTACTCGTGCTCATGGTGCACCTCATACAGGCTGACCGTGTAGTAGCCTGACCACTCCCGATAATTCAGGCTATGGCAGAGCGCGAGCGTTCTCTCGTGAAATGCAGTTCCAATGGGCAAGGCAGCCTCGCGATGGGTTCCCCTGTGTACCCGTGGTAATCGCTTTTCTTGTTCACCACAAGCTACACAACAGACGCAGGAAAAACCTGAAATTCCGAAAGCTGGATTATATGCAGTCACGCCTGCCACCAGCAAGAAAGTTCGGAGGCTGACTGCAAGTCAGTGTTTGCGCACAAATAGAGACAAAACGAATGGTTCTCGATAGAATGGCCCGTCATTTCTCCCAACAGCGCGGATCGTACGCGTCAATCTATGGCAGCCGTCTCAAGCGCGAACAAATACGACGTCATCGTCATCGGAGGAGGCCACAACGGCCTCACCAACGCCGCCTATCTGGCGAAAGCCGGAAAGAAAGTTCTCGTGCTGGAGCGGCGTCATGTCCTGGGCGGCGCGGCCTGCACGGAGGAGGTCTTCCCCGGTTTCAAATTCTCCGTCTGCTCCTATGTAGTCTCCCTGCTGCGCCCGGAGATTATTCGTGACCTCGATCTCCCGCGCCACGGTCTCGAGATTCTTCCGCTCGACGGCACGTTCACGCCCATGCCCAGCGGCGATTACCTTTGGCGTGTGAACGATCACGGCAAGACGCACCGCGAGATAGCGCGCCACTCGCGCCTTGACGCCGAAGCCTACGACGAGTTCGGCAAAGCGATGCAAGCCATGTGCCGCTTTGTGAAACCGATCCTCAGCATGATTCCACCCGACCCGTCAACGCTCAACCCGCGTGAACTGATGAAGCTGCTCTTCATCGGCCGCCGTTTTCAAGGTATGCCGAGCGAAGATAAATACAACCAGGTCCAGCTCATGACCATGAGCGCCGTCGATTTCCTCGACCAATGGTTTGAGACCGACGTGCTGAAAGCGACCATGTCGGCCTCGGGAATCATCGGAACGTTCCTCGGCGTTCGCTCGCCCGGAACAGCCTATGTTCTCCTTCATCACTACATGGGCGAAATTGACGGCGCATTCCGCGCCTGGGGATTCGCGCGCGGCGGTACCGGCGCTATCTCAAACGCCATTGCCGGCGCAGCCCGCGAAGGCGGAGCCGAGATTCGTACCAAAGTTGCCATCGCCCAGATTCTCGTCAAGAACGGTCGTGCCTTTGGCGTGGCCCTTGCAAACGGCGATGAAATTCACGCCGACGTGGTCTCATCCAGCGTAGATCCACGGCTCACGTTCACAAAGATGATCGAGCCGGGCAATCTGCCCGATGAATTCATGGAAGGCGTGAAGCGTTACAAATTCCGCGGCTCGTCCGGGAAGGTGAACATGGCGCTCGACCGCTTGCCCGAGTTCAAATGCCTGCCCGGAGTGGGTACCCATCTTCGCGGTGCAATGTCGATTTCGCCCAGCGTCGAGTATATGGAGAAGGCCTACGACGAAGCGAAGTACGGCCACTGGTCGTCGCATCCCTACATTGACATGGTGATCCCCACGCTCACCGATACCTCGCTTGCCCCTCCGGGCAAGCACATCCTTTCCTGCTTCGTCCAATACGCGCCCTACAAGCTCGCGCCCGGACTCGATTGGGACACGGAGAAAGAAAAGTTCGGCGACAACGTCGTCAATACAATCGCCGAGTACGCGCCGAACATTAAAGACATCATCCTGCACCGCCAGGTCGTCACACCGCTCGATCTCGAGCGCGAATGGGGCTTGAGCGAGGGCAACATCTTCCAGGGCGAACTCTCGCTCGAACAATTATTCTTCTTGCGCCCGGTCGCGGGGTGGGCGCAATTCCGCTCGCCCATCAAGAATCTCTACATGTGCGGATCGGCAACGCATCCCGGTGGCGGCATCATGGGCGCGCCCGGCCGTCTAGCCGCTCTCGAAATTTTGAAAGACGGAAAGGCGGCCTGATCGCCAGACACGGCCATGACTGAGACGCGCGGCATCATCATCGTCGGTGGCGGACACAACGGTCTGGTCGCCGCCTTCTATCTNNATCGTCGGTGGCGGACACAACGGCCTAGTCACCGCGTTCTTTCTCGCGAAAGCGGGATTCAAGCCACTGGTGCTCGAACGCCGTTCACAAGTAGGTGGCGCGGCGGTCACAGAAGAACTTCATCCCGGTTTCCGCTGCTCAACGCTAACGCACGCAGCCGGCCCGTTGCGCCCCGATGTCGCGCGCGACATGCAGCTTGAACGTCACGGTCTGAAGTTAACCACGCCCGAAGTCAGCACGGTCTCTTTGCTTCCCGATGGCCGAGCGCTCGTGCTCTATTCTGATCCGAAAAAAGCGGCTGAGGAAATTGCGCCATGGTCGGCAAAAGACGCCACTGCCTATGGAGACTTCGCCGTAGCCCTCCGCAGAATCGGCAAAGTCATCGCAGAAGCGCTCGCCCTAACGCCCCCGAATATCGACAACCCCTCAAGCGGCGATCTCTGGGGACTGCTGAAGACCGGTCGCTCCATCCGCAACCTTGGCAAGAAGGATCTTTATCGAGTCCTACGCTGGGGTCCGATGGCTGTCGCCGATCTTGTCGGGGAATTTTTCGAGACCGAGTCTCTGCGCGCCACTATCGCCGCGCGCGGTATCTTCGGAACATTTCTCGGCCCGTGGTCCGCAGGCAGCGCTCTGGTCCTTCTGCTACGCGCCGCCGCCGATCCCACGCCAGCGGGAAGCGTTCAATTCCCCATCGGAGGCGCGGGCGCCATCACAACGGCCATGGCCGCCGCCGCGAAAGAAGCAGGCGCAGAAATTCGCACCGATGCCGCAGTTGCGGAGATCCGCGTGAAAGATGGCATCGCCACTGGAGTCGTTCTCACATCCGGCGAGGAAATTACAGCCAAGGCGATCGTCTCCAACGCCGACCCCAAATGCACGCTGATGCGACTCGTGGACCCTATCCACCTGCCGCCGGACTTCGTGCAGAAGATCAAGAACTATCGCGCGCTGGGCACGGTAGCAAAAGTCAATCTTGCGCTCTCCGCCCTTCCCGAATTCACAGCGCTCAAGTTAAAGGGCAATGCCAACCTGCTGCACGGCCGGATTCAGATCAGCCCCGAGATTGACTACCTGGAACGAGCCTTCGACGAATCGAAGTATGGGAACTTCTCGCGCCAGCCCTACCTCGAAATTACGTTCCCGTCGCTCTCCGATCCGTCGCTCGCCCCGGCAGGCCAGCATGTGATGTCCATCTACATGCAGTACGCTCCCTACAAGCTGAAGAATGACGATTGGGAAAACCAGCGCACCGCGCTCGTCGAAACCGTCGTGAAAACCATCGCGGAGTACGCGCCCAATCTGCCACAGACCATCCTGCGCCACCAGATCATCACGCCCAAGGATCTCGAAGAAACCTACGGTTTCACCGGCGGCCACATTTTCCACGGCGAATTAGCGCTTGACCAGTTCTTCACCATGCGCCCGCTGCTCGATTGGGCGCGCTACAGAACCCCGATTGAGCGGCTCTTCATGTGCGGCAGCGGCACGCATCCGGGCACAGGATTAAACGGCGGCTCGGGTGCCAATGCCGCGCGGGAGATCGTAAAGGCGCTAAGAAANNGAGGGGTTGTTGGCAATTGGATGCCCCGAGGACGAGTACAACAGGGAGGCCTCTTTGAGCGAAAACAAAATCGCAAAGGCTTCCGACTTTGGAAAGACACCTCTTCAAGCAGAGCAAGTCGAAAGGTTCGTGGAAGAAGTTTGGGATGATCAGTTCAGCCCCTTTACCAGAGAAGAGCTCGATAATCGCCGTAATGCCTTTTCTTCCGCAGCAAGGAAGATCGTAGTTTGATCTCACCTCCTGCCGTGTTCCTTTCTCGCGTGTTATAAGACTGAGTAATGCACAACTCCGCCATTCTGCTTGTCTCCTGCCCCGACCGCAAAGG
>PLHN01000331.1 GCA_003139975.1 Acidobacteriaceae bacterium | reverse complement strand
AGACGATGCTCGACAACATCGGCGTTCCCTATTCCGGCATTAATCTGACTTACAGCAATTCGGGCGTAATTGGCACCAGCGACGCGGAAGTCCTGATTTCGCTGAATCCGGAACACCACCATCCGACGGCGCAGTACATCCGCAGATTGCGGCGGGAACTTCCGGGGCGTTTTCCGGGCGTGGAATTTTTCTTCCAGCCTGCCGACATCGTTTCGCAGATTCTGAATTTTGGCGTGCCCGCGCCGGTTGACATTCAGATCGTGGGCGCGGATATGCGGTCGAATTATGAGATTGGACAGAAAATCGCGAACCGGTTGCGGCTGATTCCAGGCACGGCCGACGTGCACGTGCAGCAGTTGATGAGCCTGCCAACGCTCTTTCTCGCCATGGACCGGACCCGCATCAACGAGGTGGGACTGACGGCGCAAAATGTCGCGCAGAGCGTGCTCATCACCCTGAGCGGCAGCTTCCAGACGGCCCCGAATTTCTGGCTGAATCCAAAGAACGGCGTGAGTTATCCGATCGCGATTCAGTCGCCGCAATACCGGATGACATCGGTGCAGGACTTGATGAATACGCCGGTGAACAGTTCGACTGCGCGGGGCGCGCAGGTTCTCGGCAATCTCGTTCAACTCACGCCCATGGTGCGCCCGGCGGTGGTGAACCACTACGCAGTGCAGCCCGTGATCGACGTATATGTGAGCACGCAAGGGCGAGATCTGGGCGGGGTCGCGTCCGACATTACGAAAGCCCTCAAGCCCTTCCAGGACCATCTACCGCGCGGGACACAGATCATGATGCGCGGGCAAGTGGTGACCATGAAGACCTCGTTTTTTGGGCTGGGGTTCGGCTTACTTGGCGCCATCGTGCTCGTCTATCTTCTTATTGTGGTGAACTTCCAGTCGTGGCTGGATCCGTTCATCATTATTACTGCGCTGCCGGGAGCGCTGGCGGGAATCTGCTGGTTCCTGTTGATTACCCGCACAACCTTGAGCGTTCCGTCGCTGACAGGCGCGGTGATGTGCATGGGCGTGGCCACGGCGAACTCGATTCTGATGGTTTCGTTTGCGCGCGATCGCATGGATATGGGCGTGCCAGCGCTGCAAGCGGCCATTGAAGCAGGCTACACGCGCGTACGGCCGGTGCTGATGACGGCGCTAGCCATGATTATCGGCATGGTGCCGATGGCGCTCGGTTTTGGAGAAGGCGGCGAGCAGAACGCTCCGCTGGGCCGGGCGGTGGTCGGTGGCCTGCTTTTTGCCACGGTCGCGACTCTGTTTTTTGTGCCGAGCGTATTCGTGATCATTCACGGACGCCGGCAGACGCACTTGAAGCCGCGGCAGAGATAGATATTTCGGAGACGTAATTATGTCGATAGAACAACCTGATGTACGGCAAGAACAGGGCGGAGCAGAAGGCCACCCGGTTCGCCCGCATCCGCAAATTGAACGGCCACCGGACCTGCCGCCTGCTCCGGCGAGCCGCGCCAAGATTATGGTCGGGGCGGTGCTGCTGGTGCTCATCACGGCGGGCGCGGTGACTCTCCTGACAAAGAAAGGGGAGGCCGATGCGCTGGCGAAGGAAACGGATGCGATCGCGATTCCAACGGTCGCGGTGGTGCAACCGGTGAAAGGGCCGGGCAGTGACGAACTCATCCTGCCGGGAAATCTGCAGGCATTTGTAGAATCTCCAATTTTTGCGCGCACCAACGGCTACCTTCTGAAGTGGTACAGGGACATGGGCAGCCACGTTGAAAAGGGCGAACTGCTGGCCGCAATCGATACTCCGGAAGTAGATCAGGAACTTTCGCAGGCGCGGGCCGCGCGCGAGCAGATCAAGGCGGCACTAGGATTGGCGAAGATTTCCGCGGATCGCTGGGAGAATCTGCGGAAGACGGATTCGGTCTCGCAGCAGGAGGCCGATCAGCAGGCGAGCGGCTATGTACAGGCAGAGGCGAACCTGGCCGCTGCCGACGCCAATGTACGGCGCCTGGAACAGCTGGAATCTTTCAAAAATGTATATGCGCCTTTTACAGGCGTGATTACTCGCCGCAACGTCGATCCGGGGGCGCTCATTAACGCCGGGTCCTCGGCGGGGGCACAACTGTTCAACATCGCGCGGGTTGATCCGCTGCGCGTCTACGTGAGCGTGCCGCAGGCGTACGCGCCCATGATGAAAGCGGGAGTGCAGGCCGCGGTGACGCTGCAGGAGTTCCCGGGGCAGAAGTTCACTGGGACGATCGCCCGAACCGCGGATGCGATTGATCAGTCAACGCGCACGCTACTGACGGAAGTGGACGTGCCGAACAAGGATGGGAAGCTACTGCCCGGCTCCTATGGGCGGGTGCATTTTACGACCGGGAATTCGGTCCCAAGGATCACGATTCCAGTGAACGCGATGATGTTCCGCGCGGAAGGACCACAAGCGGCGGTCGTGGGTGCCGACGGCAAGGTGCAACTGCACACCATTGTGATCGGGCGCGATTACGGCAACACAATCGAAATTTTGGGTGGGATTGAGCCAACCGATCAGGTCATTATTAACCCTTCGGACTCGCTCGAGGTAGGACAGCAGGTACACATTGCCAAACCGAGCCAGGGCGGCAGCCACTCATGAGTCTGATTTCGTTTCATGTGGCGCGGACACTCTTGTCCGCGCGCCCGCAGCGGGTGAAAGGGCTGCGCGGACAAGAGTGTCCGCGCCACACAAGCATGCGCTCTAAAACAGAATTGATGGGGCCGGCGCTCGTTAGCGTGTTGCTGACTGCGGCGCTTTTGAGCGGGTGCGCCGTCGGGCCGAACTACAAGCGGCCGGCTGCGCAAGTTCCGGATACGTGGAAGGGCGAAGGGCCGTGGCAGTCAGCTGTGCCTAAGGATTCGATTCCCAAGGGAACCTGGTGGCAGGTCTATCACGATGCGGAGTTAGATCGGCTGGAGCAGGAACTGCTGCAGGCGAATCAATCGCTGGTTGCAGCGCGCGACCGGCTGTGGCAGGCGCGGTCGTTGGCGCGGGTTGCGACCGCGGCATATTTTCCTTCTCTAAGCGCGAATCCCAGCGGCCAGCGCCAGCGTGTTTCTGGCAACCGGGACCTTGAGGGCGCGAATCCCGCGCTGGTTAAGCCGGACACCGAAAACACCTTTACGGTTCCGTTTTCTGTCAACTATGAGGTGGATTTGTTTGGCAGCGTGCGCCGAGGGCTGGAGGCGGCCAACGCTTCCTTGCAGGGGACCGCGGCTGATCTGGAGAACACGCGCCTGGTGTTGACCGCCGAACTCGCTGCCGACTACTTCAACCTGCGCGAGCTTGACCGCGAAGCCGACGTGGTTCGCGAATCTGTCGACATCCAGAAAAAAGGTTTGGACCTGGTGAACTACCAGCACGAAGGCGGCATTGCGTCGGGCCTGGCGGTTGCGCAACAGGCAGCGCTGCTCGATTCGACTGCGACGCAGCTGCAACTGGTGTTGCAGCAGCGCGCGCAACACGAACACGCGATCGCCGTGCTGACGGGACAGCCGGCCTCGAACTTTAGCCTCAACAAGGCGCCCTTTAATGTCACTCCCCCGGCGATTCCAACTGGACTCCCCTCGGAGATTCTCCAGCGCCGGCCTGATGTCGCGACCAGCGAGCGGCAGATGGCATATCAGAATGCGCAGGTGGGGCTCGCGAAAGCGGCGTTTTATCCGCATATCACGCTGGGGGGCAGCGGCGGCTGGCAGAGCCGCGACATCGCCACGCTCGTAAACGCGCCGAGCGCAATCTGGGCGTTGGGTGGAAGCATACTGCAGCCCATCTTCACGGGCGGGCAGAATCGGGCCAACCTGGCGGCGAGTCAAGCGGCTTACGACCAGTCCGTCGCCAATTATCGTGAGGCGGTGCTGGAAGCGTTCCAGCAGGTTGAAGACGGTCTTTCGGGGCTGTCGTTTCTCGATCAGGCGGCGAAAGCCCAGCAGCTCGCAGTCGATGATTCGCGCCGGGCTCTCGACATTGCCAACAACCGCTATGTGGGCGGAGTAACTACTTACCTTGATGTGATTACGGCGCAATCCACTTTGCTGACGAACGAACGGCTGGCGGCGCAGCTACTCGGCCAGCAAATGGTCACGTCGGTATTTCTGGTGAAGGCCCTCGGCGGAGGCTGGGATGCCTCTCAGANNCAGGCGCTACAGCAATAACTCGGGGTCAGGCTGGCCCGAATTGCCTACGCGCAGTGATCGGAACTTCTCTTCCCCTCCTCTATTGGCCACTCCCTGTGACGCTGCTCACAGCTATGAAGGTCGAGTCGCACGCTGAAATGTGATTCTCCTCATATTCCGCGCAGCCGTTCGTGCCCGAATATGCCATAGCGCTGCAAGAGGCCCCATTCGAGTGGCGTGGTGAATCAATCCGGGCAGCGCGCCAACTTTGAGCCCTACCCAACAATTGAAGAAGGAGTGCGCGATGGCGAACTCTGTCAAGCCGGAAACGACCATCCAGTCTCATTTGGAAGCGGCGGGGGTGTCTCGCCGTGACTTTTTGCGTTTGTGCTCAGTCATCGTCGCCACCGCTCCCGCAGGACTGGCGCTGACCAAGGCCAATTCTGTAGCTGAAGTTGCGGCTAAGATCGGGAAGGCGCGGCGGCCTTCCGTCATCTGGTTGCACTTTCAGGATTGCACCGGATGCACGGAAACGCTGCTGCGTACATCGGCTCCCGATGTCGCGCATCTGATTCTCGACGTCATCTCGCTCGACTATCACGAAACGTTGATGGCTGCCTCCGGGGCACAGGCCGAAGCGGCGCTGCGCCAGGCGATGACCGACAACGCCGGGAAATACGTACTGGTGGTCGAGGGCGCGATTCCGACGCGCGATGACGGCGTGTACATGCAACTGGGCGGGCGTCCCGCCGTGCAGGTCGTGAAAGAGGCGGCCTCGAAAGCGGCGGCAGTGATCGCGATTGGGTCCTGCGCGTCGTGGGGCGGCGTTCCCTCGGCCGACCCCAACCCGACCGGCGCGGTCGGTGTCGACACGGTAATTTCGGGCAAGCCCATCGTGAATTTACCGGGCTGCCCTCCGAATCCTTACAACCTGCTGGCCGTAGTGCTGGAATACGTGACCATGAACCGGTTGCCCGAAATGGACGACCTGCACCGTCCCAAGTTTGCCTATGAGCGCGTAATCCACGAGAACTGCCCGCGACGGGCACATTTCGATGCAGGCCGTTTCGCGTTCGCATTCGGCGATGACGGTCACCGCAATGGGTGGTGCCTCTACAAGCTGGGCTGCAAGGGTCCCGTGACCCACGCCGCGTGCTCGACCCGGCACTTCAACGAAATTCCCGGGGTCTGGCCCATTGGCTTGGGAGTCCCTTGCGTGGGCTGCACTGAAAAAGGAGTGGTGTGGAGAATGTCCACCGTCGAAACCGTTCCCATTCATCTCGCCACGCCGCCTGATACCTATCCTCCAATTTATAGCTCAGCTGGACAAATCAAAGTCGGCGCAGCCGGACTGGTGGGATTGGTCGCTGGCGCCGTCGGGGGTGCGGCGANNAAGGCTAGCGAGGTCGACGCTACGAAGAAAGACAGGAAAGAGGTCTAACGTGGCCATCACACGGCGAGAACTGATTACCGGCATCGCCAAGGTTGGGGTCCCAGCCGCCGTGGCGGTCAGCGTTGGCAGCCAGGCGCTGCAAGCCGAAACCACTCCCATGCCCACCGCCGCGGTGGGCTTGCTTTACGACGCCACCATATGCATCGGCTGCAACGCTTGAGAC
>PLHN01000185.1 GCA_003139975.1 Acidobacteriaceae bacterium | reverse complement strand
CTGCCGTTACAAGGCTCCCGTGCGTTATGATGACGAGGTCGTGGTGCGCACCTACCTGAAGGACGTGCGCGAAAAGGTAATTCACTTCGGATACGAATTGCTGAGTGCGGAAGGCCGGCAACTGCTGGCCGAGGGCGAGACCACGCACATCGTGGCCAATGCGCAGATGAAGCCGCGAAGATTGCCCGAGAAATATATGAAGGTGTTCCGAGCCGCGGTCTCAAACTAAAGGAAACTGTCCCATGCAAGAGTTTCTCTACAAACTGCTATTGGTTCGCGGCGACATGCTTCGCACCGGGCCCACCCCACAAGAACAGGCGGTGGTGGCCGAGCACTTTGCGTATCTACAGGATCTCGCGGTGAAGGGCGCGATGATCCTTGTTGGCCGCACGCTGACGACGGACGAAAACACGATGGGCCTGGCGATTTTCCGCGCCGAGTCCGAAGAGGTGGCCCTCCAGATCATGAACGGAGATCCTGCGGTGAAAAAGGGCGTGATGACCGCCACGCTCTATCCCTTCAAAATTGTGTTACAAGGATAGGAACTCGACTTACTATCAGGAAGCACCTTGCAAGCTCTCCACATTAACGGAAACGATCTGACCCCGGAGGCGGTGCGTGAAGTCGCCGTCCATAAACGGCCCTTGCTACTCGCTCCCGATGCGCGCGAAGCTGTAAACCGCGCGCGCACCGTCGTGGACGCCCTGGTTGCCAATGACAAAGTTTCCTACGCTATCACCACCGGAGTTGGCAGACTGAGTGACGTGCGCATTGCCGGCGAACAGATTCGTGAATTGCAGGTCAACCTGATCCGCTCGCACGCTGTCGGTGTGGGTGAACCCCTGGCGATTGCGGAAACCCGCGCCATGATGCTGTTGCGCGCAAACTCGCTCGCCAAAGGAAACTCCGGTGTGCGCGCGCTCCTCATTGATACGATTTGCGAAATGGTGAACCGCGGTGTAACGCCCGTTGTGCCATCGCAGGGAAGTGTCGGCGCAAGCGGCGATCTCGCTCCTCTGGCGCACCTCGCGCTTGCACTCATCGGCGAAGGCGACTGCTTTGATGAAAGAGGCGGTCGCATTGCCAGTGGAGAAGCGCTGAAGCGCGCGCAGATCAAACCGCTTGCGCTCGAAGCGAAAGAGGCTGTCTCGTTGATCAATGGCACGCAGGCCATGCTCGCGGTGGGCACGCTCATGTTGCTGGCGGCCGAGACGCTGGTCGATTCGGCCGACGTCATCGGCGCCATGTCGTGCGACGCGCTCCAGGGAACCCACGTCGCTTTCGACGAACGTATTCAAAAAGTGCGTCCACATGCCGGACAGACAAGAACCGCCGCCAACCTTCGCCGCCTGCTCGAACATAGCGAGATTCGGCATTCGCATCGGGACTGTGGCCGCGTGCAGGACGCCTATTCTTTGCGCTGCATGCCGCAGGTCCACGGCGCGGTGCGCGATACGCTCGCCCATTGCCGCTCTGTGTTCGAAACGGAGATGAACTCAGCCGTCGATAACCCTTTGGTTTTCGTCACGAATCCCAAAGGTGTGGATGGGGAGGGCGACGTGCTTTCAGGCGGAAATTTTCATGGTGAGCCTGTAGCCTTTGCGCTCGATTTTCTCGGCATTGCCCTCAGCGCGCTCGCCGGCATCAGCGAACGGCGGTTGGAGCGGTTGGTCAATCCTGCGCTCAGCGAAGGTCTGCCGCCATTTCTCGCGCCCGGAGCGGGGCTTAACTCTGGATTCATGATGCCGCAGGTCACGGCCGCCGCCCTGGTCAGTGAAAACAAAGTGCTGGCGCATCCCGCGTCGGTTGATTCGATCACAACCTCTGGCAACAAAGAGGACTTCGTTTCGATGGGGATGACGGCGGCAAACAAGCTCAGACGAATCGTCGAGAATACGCGCAACGCGCTGGCCATTGAAGCGATGGCGGCTGCCCAGGCGATCGACTTCCTTGCCCCGCTCAAACCTTCCAAGTCGCTGCAACAAGCCCATTCGGCCATACGCTCTGTGTGTGCAACTATGGATAGAGACCGTGTTATGTACCTGGACTTCGCGCGTATCGCAGAGGTCATTGCGAATGGTAACCTGGCGGAGTTGGTGCGCTAGTCCGAGCGACTCTCTGAGAGTTATCTAGGACCGGAATGCAACCGTAAGTGTCCGCCGATTGTATCTTGCGCAACAACCAGTGCAAGAACTTGCATACCTATTTGTCCCTCGGTCAAAAAACAGGGAAAATAGTCACGGAATTCGTTGCCAACCACTTGGGAACGGGCTAGCATTGCGCTGTTCGCGGATCGCGCGAGACGTTCGGGGTATGGGGATTCAAACGCTTCACTCGTAGTTCCAGTTCCATCTAGTGTCCGTAGCATGACGCGAGCAGACTTGCTGCTTTAGTCGTGGTGCCGCACAGGTTCTCCCATGGGAGGGAGCAAATGAACAAAGCGCAAGAAGGATACACAGGTGTCAGCACGCGCTGGCTAGTCGTCATAACCCTAGTCCTGACCAGTTGTGCGCTATTGTCGGCCGGTTCGGTCAGCGGTAAGGTGATCGCCCACAATACACCAAGCTTTGTTTCCACGGCAAAGAACCTTGGCGCCGAGGATCCATCGAAGACGATTGAGGTCAGCATCTGGCTCAATGTTCACAATCGCGCAGAATTCGATGGGCTTGCGCAACAACTCTATGACCGTACCTCAGCGAACTATCGGCACTGGCTGAAGTCGAGAGACCTAGCTGCCCGGTTTATGCCGACGGCTGCGGAAGCGAAGACGGTCCAGAGCTTCTTTAAGTCCCATAACCTCAAGGTGATTAGAACTGGCCCAAACAACGGATATGTACGCGCAATCGGAACCGTCGGCGACATCGAGAAGGCGTTTCACGTTCAGCTCAACAATTACGAGGTGCTGGGAAAAGTAGTTCGCGCCAACGACCGCGATCCTTACGTCGATGGACCGGCTGCGTCCCTGGTGAGTGCCGTGGCGGGACTGGACAGTGGCAAGTATGAACATCCGCTGATGCAGCGAGCGATTCCAAGCGGTACCAAAGGCGGGGTTTCGGGGGCAGTGCATCCTGAGGACATTTTTTCAAATGTCTGCTTCACCGGTACGGAAACGGACGTGTTTTCCAACAACAATAACGGTTCGCTTCCCATCGCGACCTACAAGGGGAATGTCCTCAGCCTGCAGAACCTGACCAGCAATGGTTGTGCTTACACACCGCCGATGATCCAGGCTGCTTACAATCTCAACGGGTTGTACAGAGAGGGATACACCGGAACAGGCCAAACCATCGGCATCATCGACTGGTGCGGATCATTGACCATTCAGAGCGATGCGAATGCGTTTTCGGCGCAGTACGGTTTGCCGGCGCTGACTCTCGGGTCGAACTTCGCCATCACCTACACCCCGACGCCAAGCAGTTGCGAAGCGGCGGACCAGGTGGAAATCAACATTGACGTCGAGTGGGCGCACGCCGTCGCCCCCGGCGCGAACATCAACCTTATCGTCCCGCCCTCAGCTAGCTTCCAGGACGTGGACGAGGCCGAATACGACGCGGTCAACTATGGCCTGGCGAATGTTCTTTCGGGCAGCTATGCCTCGATCGAAGAGTTCACCCCTGCGTCGATCCTGACAGCCGAGAACCTGATTTCCGAGACCGCCGCTGCTTCGGGAATTTCCACCAACTTCTCTTCTGGCGATACCGGCGACTATTCCGCGTATGGAATCCCTCCCACGGTTAGCGCTCCGGCGGATTCTCCCTGGGCGACAGCTGTTGGCGGCGTCACGCTGGCGCTGAATGCCGATAACTCGATCGCGTGGCAGGCCGGGTGGGGCAACAATCAAACTCTGATTGCCGAGGAGGGCTTCGTGACGGATCCTCCGTCTGGAGAAGCGTTCGGCTTCATCGGCGGCGCGGGCGGAGGCCCGAGCAACTGCGCCACGCAGGATTCGAGCGGGAATTGCCTCGCTGGTTTCCTCAAGCCGTCGTTCCAGAAGAAGTTGCCTGGGAAGTATCGTCAACTGCCGGACATTTCATGGTTGGCGGACCCAAACACCGGCGTAGCGATTCTGATTACCGTGCCGGGCAGTGTTCCAGCACAGGTTTGGCAGGTATGGGGAGGAACGAGCGTGGCCTGCCCGATGTTCTCTGCTCTTTGGGCCATCGCAAACCAGGAAGCCCTGGCGGGCGGCGGCTCTGAGCTTGGGCAGGCCGCTCCATACGTCTATTCATTGCCAGCCGGGGCTGTCACCGATATCGTTCCGGTGAGTTCCAAGACCAACGTCGCTGGTTCGATTGTGGACTCCAACGGTACGACTGCCTATAACGCAAATGCAGTGCTGGGCGGCGGAGCACCCGCGAAGTTCGTCAGCGCAATCTGGGATTATGCCTGGCTCCAGGAGACGGCCTCGGTCATTTCCTTCGGCATGGACTGCACGGCGGGTCCAACGTTTGGCGTTATCATCCCTTGCAGCGCTCCGACCAGCTTGCATACCAAAAAGGGCTGGGACAACGTGACGGGCGTGGGGACACCCAATGCCCAGGCTTTTGCTGATTCCTTCTACGGAAAGTAAAAGCAAAACTAGATCTGCAATCTGCCTCCGCGTCCTCGAAAGGGGCGCGGAAGTTTTTCTTGATCGTTGATCGCTTAAACGCCAAGCCCGTCACTACGGACGAAAGTCAAGTTCCTCCGCCGCGCATCTTGTTTACGCTGGCTTGGCCGCCCCATCGAGCCCTAAATCGCCGGCGATGCCTCTCATCGCCTCGATGCAAAACGCGATGTGCTGCTCCAATTCCACTCCGAGTTCGGCCGCGCCCTGAATGATGTCGTTGCGGTTCACGCTGCGGGCGAATGCCTTGTCTTTCATCTTTTTCCGCACCGAACTGGCTTCCACCTCCGCCAGCGATTTGCCTGGCTTCACCAGCGCGCACGCGGTGATGAATCCGGCCAGTTCATCGCAGGCGAACAGCGTCTTCTCCATCGCGGTAACGCGCGAAACCCCGGTGTACTCGGCGTGGGACATGATGGCGCGGCGCACTTCGTCGGAATAGCCACGCTCCCGCAGGATTTCGTTTCCCTTGTAGGGATGTTCCTCCGCAGTCGGATATTTCTCGTAGTCGAAGTCGTGGATCAAGCCAACGATGCCCCACAGTTCCTCATCCGCGCTCGTTTTACGGGCATAGGCGCGCATGCAAGCCTCGACCGCAAGCGCATGTTTGCGAAGACTTTCTGACTGGGTGAACTCAATTAGTAAACACCAGGCAGCCTCGCGCGGATTGATGGTTTGGTGCATGTTTTCTCCATTTACTCAGGATTTTACCCGGCCAGCCCCTCGTTGTTTCTGTTTTTGCTTGACTTCCACAGACGCGTTCAAGCAGATTACCATTCAGTTGGTTTGAGAGTAGCCTCCTGCTCTGGCACTCCCAAAACCTGATGGCCACTACACTCGCTCCCGTCGATTCACGGGAAGTCGTTCGTTGCGACCACTGTCTGCTCGTGCAATTCCGCACATCTAACAGCATTTGTAGGCGTTGTCACCTGTCATTGGATGAGGACGAGGCCGAGATCGCCGCGGTAACGGCGATGCCCGAAGTCCCGCCAGAACCCATGAACATGTCCGGTCGAGGGCACCTGAACCTGGCGCACTCGATTCGGTCCCTGCGTTTGCGTGGCGGCATGAGCCAGCGTCAACTGGCCTTGCGAATGTCCGTGCCGCGCACGTATGTATCAAAAATCGAAAACGAAAAGGCCACGCCGACGCTCTCCTCTCTTGAGCGTTTGGCGCGTGCCCTCGAAGTCAGTGTTCCCATGCTGCTTTCGGGCGGAGAGCGTAACCGTCAGGAAGAGGTCCGCGAGTTGATGGAAGACTCGTTTGTCTCCGAAGTCATGCCGTATCTGTCGCAACTGAACGGAATGCAGATGTCCAGCATTCTGGCGCAGGTGCGGGATTTGACAGTACGGCCGCGGCGTAGCGCATAAGCAGTCTCCAAGTTTGATTTTTTATCCGGGCACACAACCAACTGGACAGCCGGAGCCCTCGTGGCTCCGGCTTTTTTCTTGAGCATTGGATCGCTGATCGTCCGGACTGCCGGCGGTGCAGCGCCTGCCAGAACGCCTGCCGGAATTGCAAATCCGGTCTGGCTGGCCCGACGCATTTTCGGAATGGGGCCGAAGATGGCCGCGTAGCAACTGGCAGAATCTAGGATCGGACCGACTCTGCTCACACAGCACTCGCCGCTTTCCATCCTCTCGTCATTACGTTCGTACCCTTTTGCAGCAGCGACCGCGTTGGTACCTTTCGTACCATAGC
>PLHN01000505.1 GCA_003139975.1 Acidobacteriaceae bacterium | reverse complement strand
CGGGCAGCGGGCTCGTCGAAGGTCGAGGAGATAACTTCGCCCTTGACCGAGCGCTGCATATCGGTGACTTCTTCCGGGCGCTCGTCGATCAGCAGAACCATCAGCACGACTTCAGGGTGATTCGTAGTAATCGAATTCGCCACGTTCTGCAGCAGCATGGTTTTGCCGGCGCGGGGCGGAGAAACGATCAGGCCGCGTTGTCCCTTACCGAGGGGTGTAAGCAGGTCCATGACGCGCGCGCTGATGTTCTCGCGGACGGTTTCGAGCTTCAACCGCTCCTGCGGATAGAGCGGCGTCAGGTTGTCGAACAGAATCTTGTTGCGCGCCTCGTCGGGCGACTCGAAATTGACCGCCTCGATCTTGACCAGCGCAAAGTATTTCTCGCCCTCGTGGGGCGGGCGCACCTGGCCGCTGATGGTGTCGCCGGTTTTCAGGTCAAACTTGCGGATCTGCGACGGCGACACGTAAATGTCGTCGGGCCCGGGCAGGTAGTTGTAGTCGGGCGAGCGCAGGAAGCCGTAGCCGTCAGGGAGGATCTCCAGCACACCTTCGGCGAAGATGTGCCCTTCTTTTTCACTTTGCGCCTGCAGGATCTTGAAGATGAGGTCCTGTTTGCGGAGTCCGCTGGCGCCGGGGAGTTCCAAGGATCGGGCGATCTTGGTCAGCTCCGTAATATTTTTTTCTTTCAGTTCTGCGATGGTCATATTCACCTACAGGTTGGATTTTTCGGGAGGGATTCTCTCGGGGAAGTTTTGCCGCCGTGTGGGCACACGGCGGAGCTGCTTAGGCAGCCCGCCGTTGCGCTTCGGCAAAGTTCTCTGGTTCACTTAACACGTCGTGCCGCTCGGCATCCGCAATCTTGTCGAAAACCTCGTTCATGGTTTCCTGAATACGGGTGTTCGGCTTGTGAAATTTACGCGTTGCCTTTGAGGCCAGCTGGCAAAGCATATAACGGTTCTGCAAGGTATGGAGTGCTTCAAAAACGCGATCGGAGCGCATTTCGCTCATTCTCCTTCTGAAAATTTTCAGGCGTCAATCCTCTCGTTCCGCCGCTAAATGGCCACCACGCGGCCACGCCAGTGCTTGCAGGCTGGATAGGACAGAATTTGCCAGATTACCCAAATAGATGCTCTGTCCAGGTCGAAAGTTGCTCAATTCTCTGGAGTTACCAGAATGCGGACAGAGGGTCTCCTGGGCTCGGAAAACCGGAAATGATGCCCAAGGACGGCCTCAGTATAGCAATTCAGCGGGGCTGGTCAAGCATAATTTTCGCCCGCCGGATTGACCCTTCGGATGCCTATTTAAGCGCGCTTAACCGCGTGGAGAGACGGGACTTATAACGCGAGGCGGTATTCTCGTGCAAAATGCCCTTCTTGGTCGCCTTGTCGAGCGTGGACACGGTTTCCCGGTAGACTTGGCTGGCGGCGGTCTTGTCGCCTTTTTCCAGGCTTTCACGCATGCTCCGCAGGGCAGTGCGCAATTGCGAGGAGTTGGCCCGGTTGCGGGCGGTTCGCTTCTCTGTCTGACGGGCGCGCTTCAACGCCGAAAAATGATTGGCCATGAGCCTTGATTACCTTTGTTTGTCCTGGATGTGCCAGGGAATGTTCCGGTAGGAACCGAAACCAGTATTCTACGGGAGCAAGTCGCGCCGGGTCAAATAGATATGAATCCACTGGAACGGCTCAAAGTTCTCATCAACTCCTCCACTCCCATCGTCATCATGGAAACGGTCGAAGAGCTGCGCGCCGTCTCGCTCGTGCGCGCCGCCTGTTCTGAGCTCAATATGGCCGTGTTCGAGTGGACCATAGCCGACGGTTTGGTGCGATCGGGGTCGAACGCGCCGGCCGTCCCCGCACAGCCCTATGCCCGAGCGGCCGCGCTCCCGCAAGGCAGCAGCGAAGGCGACCGTCTGGCACGCTCCGTTTTGTCCTCATACGCCGGTGATGCTGCCGCCGCCGCCGCCAAGGCCTCCGTCTACAACTCCACCGATCCGGTGCAGGCGCTCGCTAATCTGGAGACGATGACACTCGAGGCTGTGTTCGTCCTCAAGGATTTTCATCGGCACATGGATAACCCGGTGGTCGTCCGCCGCCTGCGTGATGTGGGTCAGAAGTTCTCCGCGAACCGCCGCACGTTGGTGCTGACGGCGCCCTCGGTGGAAATGCCTCCCGAGCTGGCCAGCCTGGTCGAGTTTCTTGACTTGCCTTTGCCGGATCAGCCGCGCCTGCGCGAGATTATCCGCGAAACATACACGCGCCTCGCGGGAACTCATACGCTCAAACTCCAGCTCGACGCCAATGGCGTGGACGCGATGGCCGCCAACCTGCGCGGCCTGACCGAAGAAGAAGCCGACCGCGCCATCTCACAAACTCTAGTCGCACGCCTCGCGCTGTCGGCGGACTGCATCACCGACGTGCTCGACGCCAAAAAATCTCTGCTCAAGCGCTCCCAAATGCTGGAGTTCGTAGAGGCCAAAGACAACATGGCGAGCGTAGGCGGCCTCGAAAACCTCAAGAACTGGCTGCGGCAACGCCAGGGCGCATGGGACGACCACGCCCGCGACTTCGGCCTGGAAGCGCCGAAAGGCGTGATCATTCTGGGTGTGCAAGGCTGCGGCAAGAGCCTGTGCGCCCGCGCCACTGCCGGAGAATGGAAGCTGCCGCTGGTGAAGTTCGATACCGCCGCCGTTTACGACAAGTTCATTGGTGAAACCGAGAAGCGCATCCAGAAAGTTTTCAAAGTGGCCGAAGGCTTAGCACCCTGCGTGTTGTGGATTGACGAGCTGGAAAAAGTCTTCGCCGGCAGCGGCCCCGATTCCGCCTCCGCCGACGCCGGAGTGTCGGCGCGCCTGCTGGCGTCGTTCCTCTCCTGGATGCAGGACCGCAAAGCCCCCGTCTTCGTGGCCGCCACCTGCAACAACGTGACCGTGCTCCCGCCCGAACTGATCCGCAAAGGCCGCTTCGACGAACTCTTCTTCGTAGATCTGCCGAGCCAGGAAGAGCGCAAGCAGATCTTTGCGATCCAGCTAACCAAGAGAAAACGCAAGCCCGAAGACTACGACCTGGATCGCATTGTCGAAGCCGCCAAAGGCTTCTCCGGAGCCGAAATCGAATCCGCCGTCCAGGGAGCGATGTATGCGGCCTTCTCGCGCAAGCAGGAACTGAGCAACGAAGACCTGCTGACTGCGCTGTCGTCGACGGTGCCGTTGTCCGTCACGCGGGCTGAGGAGATTGCTACATTGCGCGATTGGGTTAAGGATCGGGCGGTCTGGGCGAGCGCCGCGGACACGAGAGGCATGCCACGGGAAGACATTTCGAAATGACAGACATGAACTAACTAAGCCATTGGAATCACGGGTTCGACTGGGCTAAACTGATCGCGTACTATGATTCAGTCCCTCCACATCTCCGGGTTCAAACTGTTTCGCGAGCTCACTCTCCCCAAGCTGGGGCAGTTGAATTTGTTCGTCGGAGAGAACAACACTGGAAAGAGCTGTTTGCTGGAGGCTATCGGTCTGTATGCAGGTCGGACTCCTGTCGTCGATATTCTGGAGACTGCATCTCGCCGGTACCCAGGCAGAGTGCGTCCATGGGTACCTGACGGGATGAACGAAGAATCTACAGCGACTAGGCATCCCGTATTTGATCTCTTCCACTGGGAAGGCTCTAAGGTGGCATCTCCCATCGTTATCGAAAAGGTGGGAGGGGCAAGATCTCTCAGAGTAGAACTTCGTCTTCATTTGCGTATTACCGACGATCAGGGCTTGACTAGGTATATTCCGGCGCAACCGGGCGACGTAGTTACGGAACAGGCTGAGATGGCGCTGCCGGTCTATAGGGACGACAGACAGGTGGCTTTAATTACTCGACGTATGCTACCGCTCCCGCGGAGCAGAATTTTGGAAGCTGAGAAATTGTTTAGTGAGGATGCTGCCGCAGTCGCGCATTTGCCGGCGGGGGGATTTTCGGACGAAAAAGCTGCGTCAATGTGGGACGCTCTCGTTCAAGGACCCGGCCAAGGATTGGTCCTTGATTGGCTGCGCATGCTTGACCACCGAGTCGAAGACTTAGCATATGTCGGAGATGACGGATTACCGAGAGGGCGTCTCGCACTTCTAAAAGTGGAGGGGGAAGGTCGGGTTCCTCTTCGTTCCATGGGAGATGGGCTCACAAGGCTGTTTCACGTTGGCCTTGCGATGGCATCTGCCTCAAAGGGAGTTCTCCTCATCGACGAGTTTGAAAATGGGCTGCACTGGACGGTCCAAGAAAAACTGTGGAACGCCCTTAGCAGGGCTTCGCAAAAGTTTAGTGTGCAGATTTTCGCCACAACCCACAGCCGCGACTGCATTGAGAGTTTTGCGAACGCAGGCAAAGAATTGGGCCCCGATGAGGCCATGATCTACAGGCTCGAACGCAGGGGCGACGATGTATTCGCTTCGAACCTTCCCCTCATTAACGTAGACGCTGCCATGCGGGAACGCGTAGAAGTCCGCTAAACCATGCCACAACAAGAAAAATGCAATTGCAAATCGGAAGAAGAGCGATTGCTTCTAGTGGAGGGTCCCAACGACTGCCACGCGGTTTTTCAACTCATGTGGCTTATACACAATGCCAGTCCAGTTTTTGGTATTCACGAGTGTGGCAACGATGACCAAGTGCTTGAGAGCTTGGCTGCCAGGCTCGTGAGCTCCAGCCCGAGGCAGAAGATACTGGGCCTCATCCTAGACTCCGACATTGAGGGCCTAAACTCGGACCAGATCATTCGAAGTCGTCTCGACCAGCTCCGGACAAGGGTCGGCGAGTTCTATTCACTTCCAAAATCATTTCCTGAAAATGGCTTGGTTCTGAGTCCTGACGCCAGCAAACAGAATTCCGACCGACTGCCCAAGTTGGGGGTTTGGCTGATGCCAAATAACAAGGCTTACGGAATGTTCGAGGACCTGCTGATGGAGTCCCTCGTCGACGAAGTGAGAACCTACACCGGTGCGGTTGTGAATAGGGCCAAAACGGACGGGGTTGCCAAATTCAAGGATATCCATCTCTCGAAGGCGATCATCCGTACTTACATGGCTTGGCAAGATCCTCCTGATATTCAGCATCTAGGAGTGGCCATAAGGAAAGGGACTTTCGAAAATATTGAGGCCAAGTGCAAGCAGTTCATTCAGTGGCTTGAACAGCTTTTTGGCACGCCCGCCTGAGTCGCGCCTCGCGGCTCGATTATTCTTCGGAATACATCCGCAACACCAGCCAGTCCGGCAAC
>PLHN01000490.1:15458-18179 GCA_003139975.1 Acidobacteriaceae bacterium | reverse complement strand
GAAAAAGAAGAAGTCGGCGCGCGGGAATAGCGGGAATTTATCCAACGCTCTCCCTGCTGTTCGCAGTTGTAATGACGATTCTTCGCCGACTATAGAGGTTTGCGGTTTGCTGGTAACCTGTCCGTGTGACAAACCGAGTAATCGAGATTCACGACTCCGCCGTTGATCGTATAACCATGGAAAATGGTACGGCGGTAATACACTTTCCATCGGTTTACATCCATCAGTCCGAAGGCAGGCTCTTTGAGGACGTCGGAACTGGTTGGACTCAGGAAGCGATACTGCGGATTACTGACGCGCAGGTCGATGGCGCGTTCTCTGCAGCACTGCAAGTCTGGGGCGGGGATATTGTCTATCTGTACGATGGATCATTGAGGATGGGCAAAGTGATCTCCGACAACCTGCTACCGATTCCGTTGAGCATCACCGCGGATATTCACCTGACGCTGGAATCCTGCGGCGACATCGTGCAGGTTCGTGGTACGGGTGCACATTTAGAGCTGATCGGCGAGCCAAAATACGTCGAGGAGTTCAAGCCCCGAAAGCGATAAGTCATATAACGCGAGCCGTACGTCCACTCAAATAGCAGCTGACGTTAACGGGGGTAGCAGCCGCCGAGCTTCCGGTCCCTTTGTTTTCCGCATCACACCGAGATTCACCNNCGCGTTCTCCCGTCCGTGGATGAGCAAATTCCAGATGCGCGGCGTGCAGAGCGACGCGCGTGATGCGACGCTCGGATGCCTCCTCGGGATGGTACTTTCGGTCGCCGATGACGGGATGGCCGAGCGCCGAAAGCTGCACGCGGATCTGATTCTGCAATCCGGTCACGAGCGAAACGCGGACCAGCGAAGCGCCGCGAAGAAGGCGTTCGACGGAATAGCGAAGTTCAGCACGGGTTGCTTTCGGATCGCGCGCGCGGGTTAATTTCTGGAACATTCCTTCCTGGCGAAAGTGGTGAACGAGCGTGCCGTCTTTATCCTTTATGTGCCCGCGCACGACGGCTAGATACTGCCTGACCGGAGTATGTTCGAGAAACTGGCGGACCAGCGCTTCGCGATCGGGCCAGGTCTTGGCGAACAGCAGGATTCCGGATGTGTAGCGATCGATGCGATGGACGACAAAGGCGCGTTGTCTCTTATGTCTTAGCTCTGCGGAAAGAAGAGACAGGGCGGAGGGCGCGCTGGAGTTCTCCGCCGGGACGGCCAGAAGCTTGGCGGGTTTATTCAGGGCTATGACGGCATCGTCTTCGTAGAGAACGGCAAGTTCGTGGGAGAAGCGCGGTTGGCGGCGAGTTTGGCTTCCCTGGTTTGGACCGCGATGGCGTGGGGGCTTCTTCATGGTGTTGAACCATGATGAGGGGCTCCGCGATGCCAGTCAATGGCGCTAATTTAGGTTCCATCACGGAGACACGGAGACACGGAGAAAACCCAACTGCTGGGCAAAACCCCTTTGTCACCACGGAGTCACGGAGGAAAACTTGTTATCTGCAAAACCCCACAGGTCAAGGCAAATTAGGACGCCACCCAAACCGGCATCGGATGCAAGCAGGCTGTCACACGAGCGCTACAATGATGTGTGCGAATCCTAATTCTTGTTCTCACCGTCCTCGCTATTGTGTTGCCGATTGGATTTGTCGTAATGCGATCGGCGACTCCGGTCGTTAACCTTGCGTCTCCAGTTACCGTTCTCGGGCAAGCCACGCCCATCAGCGTGCATGTTAGCGACCGCAACGGCATTCGCGGGCTGACTGCGTCGGTGGAGCAGAACGGCGCGAGCTATCCGGTCTGGCAATTGGCGCAACCTTCGACCGACGCCAACAGCACTTGGAAGTTCACCTCCGGTGTGAAAACCACTCCGCAGCTGAAGGACGGCAAGGCCAAGCTGATTGTGGAAGCGACCTCCAACGACCTGCTGCGGAAAAGCGGGCGCTGGGAAGGCGAAGTCACGGTAGTGACGCAGCCGCCGAGCGTGACCGCCGATTCCGAGCAGCACTATCTGTACCTCGGCATGGCGGATCTGGCGACGTTCAGCGTCTCCGGCAGCTGGAACGAAGCAGGTGTGCGTGTCGGCGAGCAGAAGTTTAGCGCATGGCCGATGCCGGGCGGGAAACCGGGCATGTTTGCGCTGTATGCGTTTGCCTGGAACATGACGCCGGGAACCGTTCCGCAGGTCTATGCCTCGAATGGAGCAGGCAACGATGCGGCGAGCCCGCTCGTCGTCGTGTTTCCGATGAAGGAGCAGCCACATTACACGACGCATGATTTGCAGATCAGCGACGCGTTCATGCAAAAGGTGATTAACGAGCTGGACCCGAATGGATCGGGCGAAGCGGTGGCGCGATTTGTGAGGATCAACGGCGAGATGAGGAAGGCGAACAACCAGACGCTCTCCGACCTGCGGCTAAAGACGGCGGACCATTTCCTGTGGTCGCAGCCGTTCAAACGGCAAACGAATTCGAAGACCGAGGCGAGCTTTGCGGACGTGCGCAACTACATTTATCAGGGAAAGAAGATCGATCAGCAGGTGCACCTCGGATACGATCTGGCGGTGACGCAGCATGTGGGGGTCGAGGCATCGAATGACGGGATGGTTGTGTATGCGGCGCCGCTGGGCATTTATGGCAACTGCATCGTGGTTGACCACGGATACGGCTTGCAGACCATCTACGGACACTTAAGCCAGATCAACGTGCACGAAGGCGACATGGTGAAACAAGGCCAG
>PLHN01000490.1:0-15414 GCA_003139975.1 Acidobacteriaceae bacterium | reverse complement strand
GGCTTTGGGCTTTGGGCTTTGGGAAGGGACGACGACGAGACGCAGAGGGAGGTTAGTCCCGAGAGCTTGTGTATAGTTGCCTGTCTGATTGAATCTTGCCAATGTGGCCATTGAAAATGGGTGATCGCGTGAGACGTTTTTCCCGGCATTATTTCTTTTTTCTGTTCGTCACAACCTTGTTTGCTGTTCAGACTGAATCCTCAGTTTGGGCGCAAGAAAGCTCCAGTAAGCGGATTTTCTTCAATGCCCAGGTTTTCACCGGCGACGCGCAGAACCCTTATGCGGAAGCGGTTGCGATTCGTGGAGACACGATTATCGCGGTGGGCACCTTCCCCGAGGTAGTGAAGTCCATGTCTGCGAATGCCGAGCGCATCGATCTGGAGGGCAAGAGTCTGTTCCCCGGATTCGTCGATTCGCACAGCCACTCGATCGATGGAGGGCTCGCGCTGATTTCGGCCGACGCCAGCGAAAAAGTGCACGCTCTCAATGAGCTCGCGCCTTTTGTCGAAGACGCGAAAACGACGGGCAAGGGAATGCACGGCGACATTCTGGAGATTCTTGGCCTGCCGCTGGAATTCTGGTCGCACTGCGACGTACTCAACGCCGAGTTCAGCACCGGCGCTTACGAGAAGCAAAGCGTTCTTTTGCGCGGCATGGATGGGCACACAGCATGGGCGAATCGCGCGCTGTTGCAGCGGGCGGGCATTACGGCGGATTTTCTGAAGCATCTTTCCGCGGCGGAACGAAGTTACTACGGCACAGCTAAAGATAAGGACATGCAGCCGAATGGCTTTCTGGTGGACGCGGGCATGGAGAGAATCGAGCCGCTGCTGCCGGAGCCCACTCCCGACCGGCTGCTGGCCGCTGGGCGCGCGGCGCTGCAATATAACTACAGCCTTGGCATTACAGCATGGCTCGATCCGCTGGCATCGGATTACGTCCTGCAGGCATACAAGCTGCTGGCCGACGAAGGGGCGTTGACTTCGCAGGTGGTGGCGTTTCCTCAGGTGCTTGCAATCGATCCGGCGGCGGAACTCGCCAAGGTGCAAAAGACGCGCGAGACGTACAAGAACGTGCCGAATCTATATGTGAGCGGTATCAAGGTCTTCGCGGATGGCGTGGTGGAGTATCCCTCCCAAACGGCGCATCTCAGCAAGCCGTACAAAAACACCGGGCGCAACGGCGATCTGCTGTTTGATCCGAAGAAATTTGCCGAGCTATGCGTGGACGCCGACAAGCAAGGGTTGATCATTCACGTGCATGCGATCGGCGATGGTGCGGTCAAGGAAGCGCTGGACGGGATTGCGGCGGCGCGAAAAGCCAATGGCAATTCCCGGCTGCCGCACACGCTCACGCATGAACAGTTCGTGCTGCCGGAGGATTTTCCGCGGTTCCGGGAACTGGGCGTGGTGAGCGCGTTGCAGCTTTTCTGGGCCGAAGCGAGTCAGGACACGATCGAGATCGTGAAGCCTTATCTGGATTCCGAGATCTACAAGTGGCAATATCCGGCGCGCTCGATCCTCGACAATGGCGGCATTATTGCAGGCGCGAGCGACTGGCCGGTTTCGACCGCGAACGTGTTTCGGGCCATTTATCAGGCGGAGACACGCAAAGGACCGGAAGGAGTGCTCGACCCATCGCAGGCGATGCCGCGGGAAGCGATGTTCTATGCCTACACCCGGAACGCGGCTCGCGCCATGAATCTTGACTCGATTGGAATGATCGCCCCGGGCAAGCGCGCGGATCTGGTTTTGCTGGACCGCGATGTTTTGACGGTTTCGCCCGAGGAAATGCGCGACACCAAGGTGGTGTGGACGATGGTGGCTGGAAAGACAGTATATCGGGCGAGGTGAGGCGGAACGGCGCGGAACGTCTACAACTCACTAAAGAATTGGGGTGGGAGACGGGAATCGAACCCGCGCTCTAACGTAGTTTCAACATCTTACGGGCAAACACGTCCCTACCAGCGTCGGCGTGTTCTCCATCTGCTTTGCGCTAATCGCTGCCGTGTTCGTCTTGGTCATTCCAGTCCCCTTCTGTATGTCTGTATCTTCGGCGGTTGTTTGTGGGGATTCCTGCGGCGTCGGGGAATCGGAGTGGTGCTTATCCAGAGCGGAACCGCTGGCCAGAACGAGTACGGCAAGTGAGTCGCGGGTCTGCAACGGATTTCACAGCTACTGTCGATTTTTTTTGATTTTTTGCACCTTGACAGACGATCAAGAGTCTTCTACCATTCGTTGCCAACATTATCCCTGCCAGTTAGGGTTGCAAGCTTTCCCCGATTCCGTTGTTAATTGGCCCCCAAGGCCAATCACAGAAAGATCAAGTCGATAAAGATGCAAGTCAAGTGGAGTGATGATTATGCACTATGCGAACCCAGGAATAAGTTGTTCGCCTGCGTCTGCTGGTGAATCGAAGCTCAGCTCGACGAAAAAACACCCGCCGCCGTCTCGTAGTGAGTCTGCCAGGAGCGGGGCTTCTTGATACTCTCTGGAGACTCTTTGGTGGTGTGGATAGCGCGGATTAATTCCGGCTTAACACTCGTGTGGTAGCCTGCCGGAGCTTTCCACGTGCGGCGCTTAAGCGCCATTCTGACCCTCGGGCTGTACTTTGCCAAATTTCGATTTCACGGAGGCTGTATGAAGTTGGTTCGTTTCCACTCGGTATTTGCGAGTCTTCTAATCGTCGTGCTGGCAGCGGCGGTTGCGCAGGCGTCCACGCCGGCACTAACCTTTACTCCCGCAAAACAAGCGGGCTACGACACGAGCGGCGTCGGGGGCGATCAAGTGATCTTGGCGGACCTTAACGGAGATGGCATTCCGGACATGGTCGTTTGCAATACCGATTCCTACAGCGTATTCCTGGGCAATGGCGACGGTACCTTCTCGTTCAACAACAATTACCCATCGGCTGGGACCGGGGCCAATCTCATGGTCGTGGCGGATTTGAACGGAGATGGCATACTCGACATCGCGGCGACCACCAACTACAACGCCAATGCTACCGGTGGCGGCGTGGACGTGCTGCTGGGCGTTGGCGACGGAACATTCACTGGGCCGGTAAGCGTCAATGCGGGTCCGATCGAAACCCTTGGGATCGCGGTCGGCGACGTCGACAACGACGGTCACCCGGATCTGGTGGTGACCAGCAACTGTCAACCTGAAACCTGCCTCAACGGCAATGTGACCTTGCTGCTGAATAAGGGCCTCGGCGACGGAACATTCCACCTGCCCATCATCATTACTTCCTCGACCGGTGGTCCGGTCGCGCTTGCGGACATGAATCACGACGGTAACCTGGATATCGTCTTCAACGGCGGCGTACTGCTGGGCGACGGCGCCGGCGATTTTACTCCGGTTTCCGGCGGTGAACTCCTGGGCGGGGCCGTTTCCATCGCCATTAAGGACTTAAATGGCGACGGCATTTTGGATGTGGTCGAGGCCACCGACGAGGATGTAATCGATGTGCTGCTCGGTAACGGCGACGGAACCCTCCAGCAAGCCGGAGCTTACAAAAGCAAAGTCGTCGGTGCTTGGCCCCTGGGTGTGACGGTAGCGGATATCAACGGCGACGGTCTCCCAGATATAGTCGTGGCCGACGAGTGTCAGTTCCAGCTGAAGCAAGGAAATGGAAGTAAGGGGACCTGCAATACCATCGGCCAAGTAAGCATTTTAACCAACAAGGGCGGTGTCGGACCCGCATTCGCCGGCTTCAACGTTGCCCAAACTTTCGCCTCGGGCGGATATCAGGCCTCTTCGGTGGCGGTGGTGGACATAGATGGGGATGGCAAGCCCGACCTGGTGGTATCGAACCTATGCCAGACCTTCCCTTCCCCGAATAGCCCTTGCTCAACCGACGGGTGGGTTGCCGTGTTGCTGAACACCACCTTGTTTACTACAACCACCCATCTGGTAGCCGCGCCCAGTACATCGTCTGTCAATCAGACGGTTATCCTCACCTCCACAACCACGTCAAGCGGCTCTGTCATCGCCAACGGAGACACGGTCACCTTCTACGACGGCGCGAACGTAATCGGAACCGCGCCCACCACGAATGGAGTCGCGACCCTGTCGACGGCGTTCGCCTACTTCGGATCACGCACCCTGAAAGCCACGTACGGCGGCGACCTTTGGAACGCTTCCAGTAGCGGTACGGCGAGCGAAGTAGTCTCGAAAATTGCGCCGGCAGTGAGCTTTACTGGCGCACCAGCCTCCGCCCTAGACGAAACCTCGTTCACCGTGACGGCCACGTCGAACGAGACCGGGCCCTACGCGGTTGTCCCGACGATCTCGGCGTCGCCTGGCAACGTCTGCGCTTTGGGTGCGGTTACCAACAGCGGCCCGGGCAGCTACCAGGCTACGGTGACGGTAATAAAGGCTAGCGGGACGTGTTCGATGAAGGCAGTGTGGGCGGCGAGTCCGGCCTATACGGCGGCAAGTGCTACACAGTCTACGACTGCGCAGTAAGCGTCGCCAGCGTTTTCGGCAAACGCCGACGGTAAACCCGCCGGTACTACAAAGAGGACGTGGCGAAGTTTGCCACGTCCATCTTTTCGAGGCCGTCGCATCCGTTGTACATGGGGCCGGGCACGGTGAAAGTGGCTGTCGAAACTCCTCTGGCGCTTCCTTAGGGCAGTCTTGTCAACCGCGAGCGGGTGTTGTAGCAATCTCGTTTGTTTCGCCGGTACTAGATGGGTCAAGGGCAGAGAAATCGAGACGGAGGAAGGTATGAAAACGAGTTTAACGAGCGGTATTCTGGCAACCGTGTTGGTCTTGGCTGCCTCGCCAGCGTTTGCCGGCAACCTTGCAGTAGGCCCTCCGGGTTGTACACCGAACTATACGCATTTCACCACAATCCAGGCTGCTGTGAACGCTGCCCCGCTCAGCGGGAGTACCACAATCGTGGTGTGCCCCGGTATTTACACCGAGCAGGTCCAGATTATCGGAAAAAAAATAACCTTAAAGGGAATCTCGTACGGAGGTTCCGATGCCGCAATTATTGNNATGGTGCTTGTGCAAAATACAACCGCTACCATCGAGGATTTGACCGTGGACGCCACCAATAACCTCACTGTCTGCGGCCAGGATCCGGTTGGGATCTTGTACCAAAATGCCGATGGCACCATTACCCGGGACAACGTTCTCCATGTTCAGGTTATCGGCGGTTTTGGCTGCCAGGGCGGCCTTGGCATCTACGTGGAGAGCGGTTCCACAATCAGCAATGGCCCGCCGAATCCCTCCGCGGCAGCCAATTCCACCGTGACCATTAGCTACAACAACGTGCAGGATTACGACAAGAACGGGATCACAGCCAACGGCACGCTAACAGGAACGACAAGCAACGTCGGAGTGACTATCAAATACAACACGGTAATCGGAGCCGGTGCGGTTCCCGACAATGCGCAGAACGGAATTCAGCTGTACGGAGCAAATGGCACCATCACCTCGAACATCATCGATGGAGATTGGTATACCGTCCCCGGTACTGCTGCCACTGGCGTACTGATCCTGCAATCCACCGCTCCCCTCGTCGAAGCCAATACCATCAGCAACACGAACGTGGGGATCTACCTCCAGAGCATCAACCCCGATGACACTGACAACGCGACGATAAAGAGCAACACCATTACCGCGACTCACGAATACGACGGAATCGTGCTGTGCGCCAACCTCTCTACCGTGACCGGCAACACCATCAACGTGGCCGATGAATCTGGGATCAACGTGACTTTGTGCGGTGATCCCGCACCCACTGACACGGTCTATTCCAATACCATCAACGGTGCTTGCGCGGGCATACTTGTCCAGCCTCCCGCGTCTGGCACCACGGCACCCGACACTTATTACAACGTGACCACGCCGGTGTTAACGACCTCGAGCGACACCTGTGCCACCCCGTTGGTCAAGAAGCAGGACGGAAGTGGGCATCGCCGGGCGGTCGTGAGTCCTGCCAGAAGAAAATAGTCTCAGTAAGTAGCAACACGAAGGCGCTCACTTCCGCACCATGCGGCAAGTGAGCGCCTTCGTTAGTCTTTTGATCTTTGGGGTGGGAGACGGGAATCGAACCCGCAACCGTCGGAGCCACAGTCCGATGCTCTACCAAGTTGAGCTACTCCCACCGCAGACGATCATTATAGCAATTGCGAAGAATAGCGGCGTTGGGCTCTTGGCTTTTGTCGTCGGCGTTCGGCCTTTGGCACTTCCGCTCAGGCCGCTGAAATCTTCACTGCCTCCCTGAATTTTGCGATCATCCCATTTAGCATGCGGCCGACCCGGAGGATTTGGGGCCGAGAGCCGAAAGCCGGTCTAGCGGCCTACGCCCATGTACTGGAAGCCCATGGCGCGCAGGCGCGACGAGTCGAGCAGATTCTTGGTGTCGATGATGATTGGGCGCTTCACCAGGTGGCGAATCTTCGTGAAATCGAGCGTCCTGAATTCGGGCCAGCCGGTCGCAACGACGAGGGCGTCGACGCCCTCGGCGACACCGTAGGCGGACTCGCAGTACTTGACTGTGCCGTTCAGTTGCAGCCGCGCANNTCGGGAATCGCCACCGGATCGTACGCCTTCACGCGCGCGCCTTTGGCCAGCAGATTCTGCGCCAGTTGTACCGAGGCTGAGCCGGCAACGGAATTCGTGTTGGGCTTGAACGCCAGCCCGAGGATGCCCACATCCTTGTTCTGCACCGTATCGAGCGCGGCGGATACCTTTTGCAGGAGCCGGTCCGCCAGTTCCAGATTCACCTCACGAGCCGCATTCAAAACCTTGAGGTCGACCCGGTTTTCGCGCGCCAGGCCGGTCAAGGAATCCATATCCGTCTGGGCAAAGATTCCGCCCATGCCCGCTCCCGGCTGCAGACAGCGCGGAGCGATTTTCTTGTCCAGGCCTAACGCCAGCGAAAGGCTTACGGCGTCGGCGTGCACATGCTCGCACAGGCTGGCAATTTCGTTGATGAAGGAAATTTTCGTCGCTACGAAGGCGGTGGTCGCTTCGCGCGCCAGTTCGGCGGTCTCGTAATTCGTAACCAGCACAGGAACACCCCGCATCACGAGAGGGTGGAAAATCTGCTTGAGGGCGGAAACGGCTTCGCTGGAAGGTGTGCCCAGAATGATGCGATCGGGCCAGTTGAAGTCTTCGACCGCGCATCCGTTGGTGAAAAACATGGGCTGGCAAACCAGCAGGCTAGTCAGGCCGTTTGCTTTCAGCGCCTTTTCGATCAGAGAGGTAGAGCCCACGCGCATGGGCGTAACAATGGAGAGCACTTGAAATCGCCCAGCCGGACGGGCGAGCCGTAACACGAGGTCTTCCAATCCTTCGGGAGAATCTTCCGCCAGAAAAATTACCTGCGCCTTGCGCGCCAGATCTTCGGGATCGGCCGAATACACCAGGCGGCCGGCGCGAACATTCCGGCGAATCACTTCCTGCAGGTTCTTTTCGTAGAAAGGGATGTTGCCCTTGGCCACTTCCATGATGCGCGAGCCGTCGGCATGGCAGCAGCAAACGGGTGTGCCGAAATCGGCCAGGCAAGCGGAGATAACTGTGGCAAGGTAACCGGATCCGTAAACGCCAATCTGCATAGATGCACTCTTCCAAAAGAACCCGCAGCCTGGGAATCCGGCGCTTGGTCTCGAGCCCGTAAATCTATGGTAATTCGGCTATGGGACTTGGCAACGGGCGGAAAGTACATGTACCGCGGGACCGTGGGACGGCCCATCTGTTGCGGGTTTTAAGGGGTTTTGCCGGAAGGGCTTACGGGCACGGAGACAGGCTCAGGATTTCGATGACAATTGGCCGCGCCCTAAAGGCAGCGGCGCCACGTCCTGCCAAATGCCATCCGTTTCGCGCACGAACATCAGCTTTTCGACATGAACCTGGCGTTTGCCGTCGAATTTTTCCCAGCGTTCCCGGGCAACGACAGCGGCCGCCCGCGCCTGTTCGTCATGCTCGGTCTTCATGATGGTGAGATGCGGGATGTAGGGCCAATTCTCCGTACAGCACAGGGCTTTCCCACTGAGCTGATCATGGAGTTCCCGCATGCGATAAGCGGCGCGCTTCACCTGGATAAACACCGTCGGTGTCGTGGGCAGGAAGGTTTCGACGCCGCCGAGTTCCACGTCGAATGGCACAACGTGGCTGCAGGCTTCTTCCAGAAATTCGAGCGCAGCTTGCTCACTGCCCAGCAGTTCGCGGGGAGGAAGAATGGTAAGGTGAGCGGGCATGTGAGGCATGGTCGGATGAAGCTCCCGGCGCAGCTTCTCTACAAATTCCCCGACTGGATTTCGGACGTACGTCACCAGCGCATAACGTGAACTCGACATGACTTTCGAGGGAAATTATAGCTGAGCGCGGCGAGAGCGACACGGCACGTTTGGGGAGTGTCGACAGCGTAACCCGCATCCCATTCATTTATAATGATCTAACAGTCGGGGCGTAGCGCAGCCTGGTAGCGCACCTGCCTTGGGCGCAGGGGGTCCGCGGTTCAAATCCGCGCGCCCCGACCAATATCCCCTGTGGCATCAGCACATTCTGGAAGCAGCAATTGTGGAAATCCAGAACTTGGGTCCGATTTGGGTCCAATAATGAGAGCTTCCAGTGCAGAATGACTTCCCACTATCTCCCTGTCCAGACGGTCTTAACCGGACGCTTACTTCTTTCACACGTCCTGTGCCAAGTTCCTCGGTTATCCAATCAGCCAGCCTTGCTCTTAGAAAATCTAACGAGCCAGTTTCGGAGCAACATCCGCTTTGAAAAATGCAGACTCTTCGAACTGCGTCAAAAAGTTGTAGGTAGAGTCGGTTTCCCATTTCGTGTGGGATTGTTTACTGCTTAGTAGTCCGACCTTATAGAAGTCAAGTGACGGCTGGATTCCTGCCTTGACTGCTGCAGTGTAGAGTTTGCCCAAGCCAATATAGGTATTGCGATAGTCGAGGTGGTTGTCATGTAGCGCCACCGCCGCCAGGGCCCTCCTGAGGTACTCCCGGTCGGACGGGGAGACGATGTGCCTTGCGCACCATCCGACATGTCCGTCGAGGGCCCGCAATAGGCTGGGACGAGCTGCTACATATTCTCTCATTTCTACTCTTACCCGTTCATCGGTTTTGAGGTAGAAACGACACACGTCATCAAGTCGCTCCTGGAGTTCCTCCCAATCTCGGTTACCATTTTCAAACCCGGCGGCACCGGCTGCGATCGAGGAGCGATCGAATTTGTGATTCCATTTCTCTTCGAAGCTCTGGTTCAGGGCTGCGGTGTACGCGGTAGCCATGGTATCCAGATTTGCGATCTCTTGGCGGACTGTTTCATCGGTAAGGTCCACGTCAGCTCCAGGAATTGCATCAGCGGGCTAATCAATTGGACCCAGGAGGCGTCACAACGTTCTTAGACCCGGGTGCGACCATCGTATCACCAACCGTTGTGTGTCCGGCATTGTTCAATTGATCCAGTTCGCGCGCAAAAACTGTGGTCCCATACTCTTCGCTGAATAGCGCCGACCCTTCAGTGGGCGATGACCACATCTTGAAATTCGCGCCAACGTCGATTCCGGACTGTACCCATGCTTCGTTCACGGCAAGCGACCATTGCGATTGGGGAATGTCGAGATAAACGTAGTTCCCAGTCTTGACCCAAGCAGGAATTGGTCCGTGGCCGATCGCATATGTGGGAGGGGACACGCCCTCAAGGGGAACCGGGGCCTCAACCGTGACCCCAGCCGGTAGCACTCCCTTGGCAAACGGAGCGGCTACGGTTGCGGCGATTCCGACAGTTTGTCCTATCGCGTTTGGATCGCCATGACCCACAGCCTTGAGCGTGTCAGAGGTTTGGGAAAGGAATTGCTTACCTGCGGTTTTCAGGTTCTCTTGAATATGGCCGGTGAGGTACATGTCGTGGAAATTGCTCGCCGCTTCGCCGTCGGCGAGCTGCTTCGTCATCGCGACAATTCCCCCGCCGGTTGCAGACCACAGCCCTTTCACCTCTTGGCCAAGGAACCGTGCGTTACTCATGTCAATCTTCGCCCATTCCGGCCAGCCGTGCCCATCAATGTCAGCTCGGGCGAACGGGTTGTTCCCCGTGTAGGCGAACAGATTCAGGGTCTGCGGGTTACCAAATATCGTGTAGGGCACGGTCGTGGGTCTAGTGCTCCAGTCCGGACTGACCCACCGTCCGACCCCGCTCTCGTAGTACCTGGCCCCGAAGTAATCGTTCCCGCTTTCGGAATCGCGTTCTTTGCCGACGAAATGGTGTTCCGTCGCGTCGGCGCCAGTGCCCAGAGGGTTGAGGTAGGCTCCGTATGGGTCGCTTGCCCAGGAGTTCTGCGCAGCTCCGCCAAAGGCGCTCTGCACGCGCTTGGAGCCCAGCCAATCGGAGTAATTGAAGCTGAGCGTGGCCTTCGTGCCAGTGTCGTAGGTGGCGGTGAGTCCGCCGCCCACGAAGACGTTCGTGTGGCGCCAGTTGCCGGAGCCGTCAAGTTCGGTGTCCTGGTCGCCCGCGGCGCCGCGGAGGTAGAGGGCCGCGCCGTTGCCTGCCAGCGAGAATCCGTTGGCGGCGGTGGGCGCGGAACAAGGTTGTCCAGAGGCGGGAAAAGTGGTGAGTGTGCCTTTGGCGACGCGGCGGCCTTCGGCGTCATAAACGTATTGCGTGATCGTTCCGCCACCGGCTACGGTGGTCACGGCGCAGATGCGTCCATCAAGATCGTAAACGTATCTATGGATGCCGTCGTTAAGGGTATTGCCAGCATCATCGTAGATAAACTTTGCCACCATGGAGTTGGCGGTCAGCTGGTTCGAGGTGTTGTACTCCGCCCAGGAGGAATGATCGGCGCCGGTAACGGGATTGGGACATGCGACAGCCTTGGCCATTTCGCCTTCGCCTGTGCGGTTGCCGAAACTGTCGTATGTCCAGCATTGCGTTTTATAGGTACCCCAGGGGGTACCTACGCCTGCTGTCGAGGCGGTGGCTGAAGTCACGCGATCAAGAGTGTCGTACGTATAGGTCCAGTTGCCAATCACGCTATCGGTGACAGTAGCGACGTTACTGTTCGGGGCATACGTAAGGCCGTAGTTATATAGGGTTACTGCGGCAGTGATTGTGTTACTCGTAATACGCAGCCGATTATCATAGCCGCGGCTGAGCGTGCTGGCTGCGTTGCCGTATGTGGCGCTCACCAACCCAGCCGGCCCATAGGACTTGACGTTGTACAGCGTGGAGGGAAACCCACTGCTGGCCCAAATCCCCGTGTTTGGCGTGGCGCTGGTTACGGTAGACAGTCGAGCCACGCTGTCGTAAGCATAGCCGACGGTGATTGGCGATCCGGTCGTCAGCCCATTCGTGGTGCCGAGGATATTGCCGGCATAGTCATAAGAGTAAGTAAACGAATAGGGATTCGTGCAACTGCCAAACGCACACTGCTGCTCCGTCAGCAACCTCCCCATCGTGTCATATTTGTACGGACTTCGCTCCCACACCGCGGTTCCGGGCGTGTATTCAACCTCATCCGTAAGATGACCGATGGCGTTATTCCCCACTCCCAACGCTGTGGAATCGTAAGTATAGGCCGACAGCAGATTGGCCGCCGCAACCTGCGACGGGGAACTGCAATTCGACACGAGCGAACCAGTGTATTCCGCGGTCTTGCGATTGAGTGGATCGTAGCAGTAATTCAGCGCCTGCGTCCCGGACGATGCATTCACAAGCGGTTGAGTACGAGTGAGTACATTGCCATCGATATCGTACGCGTAAGACGTCGCGCCTGACTCTGGGTTCAGCGCCGTGGAAAGACGCGAAAGAGTGTCGTACGTGAATTTACGCTGGACTCGCGGTGTGTCAGTGCCGTTACCAGTTTGCGTGACGGCTTGCAGGTTGCCCAGCGCATCGTAGGCATAGCTCGTCTGCATCGACGGAACGGCAGTCGCGCCGTTCGGTTCCATAACGCTGGTAAGGCGGCCTAAGCCGTCGGAATTCCGCTGCCAATCATTGCCGGACTCGTCCTGAAAATCCACAAAGCTGCCAACGCTGGCCTTGGTGCCAGTCTTGGCCAGTTGAGCGTGGCAATTCGCCTGTTTGTTCGTAGCCACGTCCATGTAGCACCATTGCTGTACGCTACTGTCAGGGTTGGTCTGGATGGTTTTCCGCCCAATCGCGTCGTATGTGAATTGGGTTACACCATATGTTGTATCTGTAGCGGAACGGTACGGATTGCTCTGCGATGCAACCCGGCCTAGGTCGTCGTATTGTGTATCGGCGTAGATCGTTCCCTGTGTGTCGGATGTAATCCGGGTTTGCAACTTCCTGCCGAACGTATCTGCCAAGCCTACTTCTATGTACGCTGATCCTGCACTATTGAGAAGTTTCGTGAGCGTATAACTCGGGGGAATTGTATCCGTATACTGAAATGTTTCCGTACCACCGTCAGGATACGCGGCATTTGTCAGGCGGCGCATCGAATCATATTGGAAAGAGGTTACATTCTTATTTTCATCTTGGCGAGACAGCAGCTCGCCGGTATTCGCGTCGTATGCGGGAATCTCAACATGAGCGATCGATCCGGTTTGCGGATGCGTAATCATGTTGGGGTACAGCCCCGTGCTGTCGTATGCGATCTTGGTAACATTGCCCTTCGGGTCGATCTTCTGGATCGCCATCCCGTTCGTATTAAATACAGTTTGCGCTTCAGGGGATGTACCCCCCTTTAGCCATTTTGTAACCGACGTCAGATTCCCTCGTGTTCCGGTGGGACTGGGAACTTGATCGTAAGCATACGACGTTTGTGCGGCCTGGCTCGCGGGTGGGGTACCAGCTGTACAACTGGCCTGGGTCCCCGTGTAGTTACCCGAAAAGACCGTATCCAGACAAGGTAATGCAACCAGATTAGCTGCATAGTAGTTGTAGGTCGATTGCCATTGACTGGTGTGGAGTGTGGTGCGAAGTACCATACCGCCCCAGTCGGACTCAGTGGTCTCGAGTTGATCGCCGAAACTGAATGGCCAAGTATTGCCGATATAATCCTGATAGGTTCCGTAGGAGTCATAGGTATAAGTACCGACACGAGAGACAGAGCCGGGCAGACTAGTGGTAACTTTTTGTGGAAACACACCGACGGAGATGTAGTTGGAGAAATTTGTCGGGTTTGCCTCGTCCGAGCCCGTTGCGGAATATTGCGTGGCCACCGTTTTCAGCAAGGTACCTGATTTGCTGGATCCCTGATAGTACTGCGTCTGAGTTTCATACGGTCCACATACGGGCGTAGGCTGGCCCGTTGCGGTAACGAGACTGAACGTGTGCACGGTATCGTTCAGATCGGGGTCGGTGACAGTTACTTTTCCCGAGTTTGGACTGCCCGTCCATCCCGAACCGATCGTACTCTTATAAGTCCACGTATGGGGATGGCCATCGTGCAGATCCAGCGTGCGGCTGGCCACCATTCGGCTCGACAGTAGGTTCGACGATGGCCAGATGGGGTATCCAACCGGAGGGATTTCTCCCGGAGGATTGCCGCAGGCTAAACGCGTCGCGTACGTGTACGAGATCGTGGCACCAGTAGGTAGGGTTATAGTTTGTACTTGCCCATAGTTATCATAAGTAAATGTCCATTGCGTCTGGTTCGGAAGCGTAACGCTGGTGAGCACCGGCCATGTTTCGTTAATCGCTTCAGGCTGGGTTTTAAGGGGGGTTCCCGTCGGTGCAGGAATGCTTGCGCTCACAGTTGTTTGCGCATAGCAGAACACTAACGGGACGGTTCCGCCGTTTTGCGAGGGAAAGTTGTAAGTCTCACAACCATTGGAGTCTGGCGAAGCCGGATAGTACGACGCGCTAAGATCGACCAGGCAACTCGATTTCGCCACGGGCGGAAGATAGCCCGGATTGGGAATCGTTCTTCCTATTGAATCTACAATAGAGGTAGCCGATGCTGTTCCATAGGGATAGTCTTCCCATGTGGCAAGGTTGGGATCGAATAGGTGTCCACCGCCAGCCGGAGCGGCGCAAGTCCCCTTTAGAACAACCTTGTTTCCATTTGGATCAACCAATCCGCCAGTACTGCCATTGCGGTCGATCAACAAGGGCGGATTGTTCCCGCTCGCTGGTTGCAGCATCATTCCGCTGCCATCCACGCTGTACATAATGTTGGGAACGAGACTTTGAATCTGGTTGCCGATGTTGCCGCCCAGCGAATGCGTGGCTCCGCTATCATCAAGGGCCACGTAACGGGGAAGTTGCGTAGACCCAACCGTGAGCATGAGCTCGCGCCACGACAGGCCTCCGGGGCTGATGACCACGTGCGGCTGGCCCCACGGCGAGCCAATGACTCCCGACGCAACTTCGTACTGGTTCGTGTCTGGTGGGCCATTTTGATACGGTGGCGCCGACTGAAATGTCGTCGCGTTACTCCGAATCGATACCGTTACTGGAGGCAATCCGCCGCGCTGTTCGTAGGAAAGCAGCGGAATATTCAGAATCAAACTCCCGTTCGCCAGATTGACCGAATCAACGTCCGACGCATGATAAGACTGGAACGCCTGGTAGCCCTTCTCGAAGTCGGCTTGCGAGTAAGACCGTCCACTAAGAAGCGAAAGCAGAATAAGTAAAATGTAGTTCTGTTTGGATGCTACAGTCTTTGGTCGAAACGGGCGAGCAGAGAATTTCATGGGATCCTCCGGTAAGTGTGCAAATGAACGCGAAATCATAGTCAGAAAAATAGATGGAGGCGGAGAACTCCGGAATCCGCCTCCAGTCTTCGGATGCTCGTAACCTTACACCTCGTCGACGAAACAAGTCACTGCGGCCTGAGTGCTTACTGCTTTGTCCTCGGTGCCAGTTACGGTGGCGGTTGCATATGCGTAACAGGATCCGGCACCTCCTGAACAGAGCCCTGTCGTAAAGGTGACCGTGGCACTACAAGAGGCGCCTGGAGCAAGCGTCGCGCCTGCACACGAGCCCAAATATAATTGCCAGCCCCCAGACTGACCAGTCTCATTACCCAAGCTAATGCCTAGTTTGCTCAAGCTATAGGTGTTCGACGTGTTGGTAACTGTGAGGGTACCGGAGCCACTACCAACAGTTTGCGGATATACAATGACCGCACCAAATTGCACTGCGGGTGCGGACACACCATTCGTCACGAAGGCGGAGGCGCCGGCGAACGCGAGGGTAGTATTGGTGCCATTCACAGTTTGCACAACTGACACCTGTGTATTGAGGTATCCCATCCCCTTCGCCGAGTACACAAGAGTGAAGGTGCAGGTGCCTAGGCTGGCGACGGGTTTGCCGCTGCAAGTGTCGGATGTGATCGAGTAATCCGTCGTGTCACTCAGCTCGAGACTGGTCACAGTTTGGGATGTGCTGGCGTAGTTCTTGAACGTGTACACCTGCGACCCGCTTTTCACGTTGTAAGCGAAGGTCAGGGTCGGCGGCGTCAGGGTAGCGC